>NZ_JAMBMW010000012.1:0-62484 GCF_024208055.1 Candidatus Nebulibacter yamunensis | reverse complement strand
AAAACGTTTTAAAATTATTGCCGACAAATATCGGAATAGACGAAAAAGGTTTGGACTTCGATTTAATTTAATAACGGGAATTTACAACTTTGAATTGACTAATTGAGGTTTGGAAAGAACTCTAATGATTTGCAGGTCATATGTTTTTTGATTCCTAAAATGCTTAAACGGATCTGTATAGGCATCAGCACCTTTGCGCGTAAAGTATGAGACTAAGCTTCTGAAAGAAGGGGTGTACTTTGCCGTGGATTCTTCCCGGACCTTGAAGAGGCACTTGCCTAACAGGTTTTTCCAATCATCATTTTTATAAAAGAGAACGCCTTCAGAATCCTCTTCAGGAGCTATTGTAAGTCCGGAAATGTCAGTCCCAACTTCGATGATTTTGGCGTTCGCAATTGTTCGCTTGGCAGTCAAAATCTCTCCGCAAAGATCCAGACTGATATAGAAAGCCCAGTCCTGTAAATCATCTTTGGGTAAGCTGAGTCGGTGCAGGTCAGCACCAAGACAAAAATGAATAATATTCAGCAGCGTGGTTTTGCCAGCACCGTTGCGAGTGTCTTTATGACCGGATTCCAGAGTCCGCTCAGCCAGAATCACATTCAGTCCTGCAGAAAACTCAACAGGTTTAAACCGTTTGTCGTTCGCCCATATTTTACGAATCATACCTGGACCCTCACAATTTCATTACTATGCAAATCAACAAGGCCCAGCAGGTACAACAAATCCAAAGCGAGAATGAACCGCTCAAAATTACCAATGGCATCGATCTTTTTGGCCGACTCCCATAGTGCAGATAAATTACCGGACTTTTCGACAAGTGGAAGCAGTGTCGCGCTTACTCCAATTAAGGCCTCATCTTCACGAAGGTATTTTGATGGCATAATCATTTTTCAAACACCTCACATAAGTGAAAGAGGTGACTTAATATGGCCAGACCGGCAGCCTGTTGACTGAATCCTTTTTGCCCGGCTTGTGCAAACTCGCGCATTGACATAAAAAGCTCATCCCCAGACAAAGTTTCCTTTAGTTCGAGATATTTTGTTTTGAACCCACTTTTAAGCCTTTCTGGAAACTCTTCATCAACATTTGTGGCCATGTTTGCCAGAAAGCGTTCTACTTCATGACTCTTGCTCAACCCCATTGCGATATCAGAGCGAACAGTATCCGACAGTCCATTCTTATTGATTTTCTCTTCCGGAGGAATTACCTTGAAGCCATCACCATTTGAAGAATGCTTCCCAGATGCCAATGCTTTTGCTGCAATCTCCAATTCTGCAAAGGAGACTTCGGACATACCTTGGTCAAGCTGTTCCGAGACCCAAGCTTCGTGTTCATCTTTTACTTTTCTCAAATACCCCACAGAGTACTTTTCTTCTTGGATATCAATCGTATCATGACAAGTTGGGCATAGAAGAATCCAATTTTCATAAGTGTCAAGTTTATCCGAAGGATATAGAGAGTCGCCACGGGGGCCATCAGAACTATGCGCAACAATATGGGCTATGTTTCCAATTTGTTTTGTTTTCTCACTCTTGAATTTTTCAAGAACAACGTCTTTTCTGCAATTGGAAAATGAACAACGACCTGCTGCTCTTGCATACAAAATTTTCACATCAGCCTGAGGATACTTGCGGGAGTTATTCATCATTTACTCCAACTAAAAGAAGAGAAGCCGCATCCGGTGACCGGTGCGGTCCCTAATTGGTAATTGATGGTTCCGGCGGCAATCGTCATGCAATTGCCTCCGCTTTGGTCATTTTGGAGAGGAGAATATCAGCAAATGTATTTAACAGAATATTCCCATTAAACTTTAGGTCCAGCAAAGTATCGATTTTTGAAATATGGTTTGAGAAGATTTTCTGAACTCTTGTCGATGGTCGAATCCATTTTTCACTGAGAAATACTTTATGACTCAAGTCAGGCTGCGCTGATCCAGAAGCTAAATTGGTCATTCTTTGATATGTTGTTTCGCTTTTCAAAAACCAAAACAGAAAGCCTTTATCTACTTTCTCGTTAGAAGCGATTACTTTGAAACAATTATTATGAACAACTCCTTCTTTGTTTTTAAATACTAGTCCAACTTTGCCTGTTCTTGTATATATGATATCGTCTTTGGTAGCGATATTTTTTGTGGGTACCTCAGTACTCAGGAATATTACTTGTTCTCCACTTTGCAAATCCTGAATTCTAAGCAAGGGAATCCCTTCTTCTTGAATTAGATAGTTTGTTTTTGCGTTTATTACTTGCCCTTGACTTAATTTTAAATTTTCCCCCAATAGTTCATAGGTCGACCCCTCCGGAATCTCCTGATCCAGTTCGTCATTCCAAACCATTTTGCCGCCGCTGGATTTGTAGGGTTTGCCTTCCAGTTCCGGCTTGCCGATTTTGGCGGCATGCTCTTTGGACATAGGAAATTCAAAATCGACGAACCACTGTTTGTAGATCGCCTGAGCCGTTTCTTCCAGCTTCTGGTTGAGTTGTTCGTTCAGCTTAATTCGGTGAACAATGGTGTGGTACTCCCGAACAATCTCCCGCTGTTTTTCGATGGTCGGCACGGGGAGTGCAACATCACATAGTTCTTCCCAGCCGAAGCCTCCTCGAATGGCACTGTCACACCGAAAAAACACATATCGGTCAAACTCACTCCTTCGCATCCACATCATTAAATATTCGGGATGTAACTTATTGTGATCGACTATCTCAAAAACAGGATATGCTGGAGAAACTATTACAGGCTCATCCTCTGTATGGAGAACAACAGGAAGCTTAAAAACTCGAATAGGTGACATAAAATCACATGCAAACTGCCATTTCTGAACCACTTTATATTTAGATAAGTCAGTGCCAACGATATTAGAAGTAGATTTACGGAATTCCTTTGTCATGCTCAGACCACGTAAATCGGTAACGAGAACATCTTTGTTTCGGTTGTCTACTTTGCGAATGTAGTCACCCATTCTTTTATAGCTTGATCTCATATCCCAGCTCCCTGAATACATTCAGCAGTTCGGTTTTTGACGCTTCTTCTGCTTTCAATAAATCTGTAAATTCCGTCTGCAGGCCAGCCATTTTTTCATCGAAATCGATATTCTCGTCCCGATTTACAAACTCGATATATTTACTTGGCACGAGGGAATAGTCCTTGGTTCTGATCTCATCGAGACTCGCTGAATAGCAGTATTCAGGAATATTTTTGTATTCCGTCTCAGCGATAGTTTGCTGCCATGTGTGATAGGTGCTGGAAATTTTCTGTATATGCTCATCTGAAAACTGTATAAATTTCTTTTCAAACGGCTCGCCAATCTCACGCAGATCCATAAACAAAATCTCATCTTCACGGTCGCGGTAGTGGCGGGAAATGTCGCCATGCTCAACAGTTCTGGCCTTTTTATTTTTGTTCAAGATCCAGAGCGTCACACTGATATCAGTGGTGTAGAACATGTTTCGTGGCAGGATGATCACCGCTTCCACAAGGTGATTCTTAATCATCTTCTTGCGGATTTCTTTCTCTGTGTTGTCGCCGGAGAGAGCGCCGTTTGCCAGAATGAATCCGGCCACGCCGTTTTCTGATAACTTGGACGCCATGTGCAGAATCCAGCCGTAGTTGGCGTTGCTAGTTGGCGGAACGTCATAGCCTGACCAGCGTGAATCATCGGTCAGCTCATCGGATGCACGCCAATCCTTCTGGTTGAACGGCGGATTGGCCATGATGTAATCAGCTTTTAAGTCTTTGTGCTGGTCACGTGAAAAGGTGTTTGCGGCAACTTCACCAAGGTTGGCGGCAATGCCACGGATAGCCAGATTCATCTTGGCCAGCTTATAGGTGGCTCCAGTATATTCCTGTCCGTAAATGGAGATGTCTTTTTTGTTTCCTTGGTGGTTTTCGATAAATTTCATGGACTGGACGAACATACCGCCCGAACCGCAGCAGGGGTCATAAATCTTGCCTTTGTAGGGCTCAATCATTTCTGCAATCAAATTTACTATGCTTTTGGGGGGTATAGAACTCTCCCTTGCCTTTGCCTTCGGCGAGAGCAAATTTACTCAGGAAATACTCATAAACCCGTCCGACAATATCCTGCGACTTGTCAGCAAGCGTATTGATATTGTTGATTGTGTCAATGAGAGCAGCCAGTTTGCTAACATCTAGATTTAGGCGAGAGAAATAGTTATCTGGTAATGCTCCTTTTAAGGACTTGTTAACTTTCTCAATTGAGAACAGGGCGCTATCAATTTTCAGGGCAACATCATCTTGTTTTGCGTGTTGCTTGATAAAGCTCCAGCGGGTCTCTTCCGGCAGATAGAAGACGTTTTTCATGGTATAGAATTCCACCATACCCACATAGTCGCCTTGACCTTCATCAATCAATTCCTGCATGCGTTCTTCAAATTTATCCGATGCGAACTTGAGAAAAATCAAACTCAGCACCACATGCTTATATTCTGAAGGTTCAACACTGCCGCGCAGCTTGTTCGCGGAATCCCAAAGGGTTTCCTCAAAGCTCTTTTGTTTTTTGTTATTAATCGCTTTCTTCGCCATTATAAATCCTCACCGAGCCTGCCTGCCGTGCTACGCTTGGCCCAGGCAGGTTGGTTAATTGTTTTTATCTTCCAACTTGTCTTGCGTGGAACTGGCGCCACCAGCCTCGACCCAGGCATCGACCTGATCCTTTTTGAACTTCCAAAGACGACCCATGCGATGGGCGGGCATCGCATGCTTGTCGATCCAGCGGTAAACGGTGTCACTGCTGACACCGAGGTACTTGCCTATCTCGTCTACTGATAACCAGCGGTCTTATATCTCGGTCATATCTCCGACTCCTCAAGGGCGATTGGTTTTCTTGCCACGCCAGAGGTGATAATGGGGATGCTGGGCGGAGCTTCCCCAAGTTAAAATGCCCTTTAATATATTTAGGCAGGGGCCGATTGTCAAACGTTTTCGTCCGGATAAAGCCGCAAAGGTCTGCTCACGGGCGTAACCACTGGCCACTGGCAACTCTCTTTGCGTAAGTATGGGCATGGCAAAGTCGATTAAGGCGAATTATGAGGCTTAGCGCAGTAGTTGGTCCGAGGCAACGAAACAGATGGACGGTATTGTATATGCTACCGTTGTAAGTGACGTATTTCAGACTTGGTCCGGAGAAAACAGAGAATCAGGGGCCAAACAGAGAAAGAAAGGCTGGAAGATGGGGAGAATAGATGGTGCGGAGAGGTGATTTGGAAAGATGTGAAACGGGCGCAAACCATTTAGAAACAAGGGAAAAAAGAAAACCCGCCTACTCAGAGAATAACTCTGGAGAGACGGGTTTTCTTTTTCAAAATGGTGGAGGCGGCGGGAGTTGAACCCGCGTCCGTAAACTCGCAATCTTCAGATCTACATGCTTAGATTTATCTATTATGTTTAACTTGAGTCTACCCGATAAATCAGGGTATGAAACCAGCGAGTCTTAGAATTTAACATCAGTGTTCAGACGGACACTTTAGCTAGCTTATGTCAATATGAACGAACGTAAGATAGATCCACAAGCAAATACTATCGGTTCGTGCGTATCTAGGGTTTTAAACTAGATTAAGCAGCTTTACGAACAGCGAAAATGCTGTCGTTAGCCACAACGCGAGCTTTTTTATTGTTGCCAGTTATTCTGACGATATAACGTGTTTTACGAGGCAGATACACCCTCGGCATGCACCGTAAGACCTTGACATTCCCGTCGAAGCCATACTTCGCCCCCAGTGACACTGTCATTGTAAAGCTGATAAGATACAAAGGCAAGTAGGTTTTGATTAAGTAGCACACAAAGTAATTACTTTTATGACTCTGAAGTGTAGTACGTGTAGATAAAAATTTCGGTGGAGGAATGATATGTGTTAACAGAAAGATGTTTTGATAATTCATCACTTAAGCAAGCCAACAATCCTACTACTAAAAACATTGCGATAATTACGCTGAAACGTTCTAAAAGCTAAACCATAGCAAGATCTTTTTCAATGTCTTCTTGTAAAGAAAGTCGTTGAGGGAAGATTTATAATTTTGCTATAAAACCTCCCCATACTAAACCTGCTCCAAAAGCTTCCGTGAGAATGGTTTGCCCTGGTTTAATCGTGTTATTACGTATTGCATAATCAAGCGCTAACGGAATGGAGGCTGCGGATGTATTGCCATGGTTTTGCAGGGTAAGCACGACTTGAGACATAGGCATGTTAAGTTTTTTTGCTGTTGCTTCAAGGATACGATAGTTTGCTTGGTGCGGTACCAACCAGTCGATTTCATGGGAACTTAATTTGGCCTTATGTAGCAGCTCATTTACCAGTTCGCTTAATGCAGATACCGCTTTTTTAAAAACCTTGTTACCTTCCATATAGAGTTTTTGTTCAAGTTTTACGCCATCAAAAGCATTTTTAGGAAGAAGACCAGGAATGTTTAAAATATCTTTGCCTTGACCATCGGTATGAAGCACCGATGCAATAATTCCAGGTGTTTTGCTTTGTGTAAGCACAATTGCGCCTGCACCATCACCAAACAACACACATGTAGAGCGATCCTGCCAGTTTAAAGTGCGTGACATACGCTCTGATGCAATCACAAGTGCATTTTTGCTGCTTCCATTTTCAATATATTGTTTGGCGATATCTACCGCATAAACAAAACCACTACAGGCAGCAGAAATATCAAAAGCAGGACAGTTAGGGGTATGAAGTTTCATTTGAACAATACTGGCAGTTGAAGGCATAATGTAGTCGGCTGTACCTGTTGCAACGATAATGAGATCAATGTCGTTTGCTGTTAAGTGAGCACTTGTCAATGCATGCCGTGCAGCTTCAATTGCCATAAAGGATGTGGTTTCTGTTTCATCAGCAATATGACGTTCTTTAATACCAACACGTTGTCTAATCCACTCATCTGATGTATCGACCATTTTGGCAATATCACCGTTGCGCAAGATCATTTGTGGTAGATAACTGCCTGTGCCAATGATTTTTGCAAACATATCCTTTAACCTTCTGATTGCATTATTCGCTCAATGTGCGACTGTGTTTTTTGTGGAATATTAAATTTGATTTCTTTAATCGCTTCATAGATTGCAGTTTCAAAGGCTTCTGCAGAAGCACCCCCGTGACTTTTGATCACAATCCCACGTAACCCTAATAAAGATGCACCGTTATATTGATTTGTATCAAGTTTGCTTTTTAGGCTTTTAAGCACCGATGCACTAATAAGCATCGCAAGCTTAGAAAATATACTGCTAGTGAAGCTGTCTTTTAGCATGTCGGCTATGATTTTAGCAGTGCCCTCCATAGTTTTTAAGGCGATATTACCAGCAAAACCATCACATACAATAACATCTGCCTTTGCTGAAAAAATATCGTTGCCTTCAACATAACCGATATAATTAATGTGATCACAATTTTGGAGCATTTTAGCAGCTTGCTTAATGCTATCTAAACCTTTCATTTCTTCTTCACCAATATTTAGCAAAGCAACGCGAGGTCGTTCTTTGCCTTTTAAATTGGCAGCAAGTACCGAGCCCATAATGCCAAATTGAAACAGTTGTTCAGAGGAACAATTCACATTTGCCCCCAAATCAAGCATGTATGCTGGATCCATTTTCTTAGTTTTTCGATCTAAGGATGGAATAGCATAAACGATGGCAGGGCGATCAATGTCGTTTAGTGTTTTTAATACAAATTTAGAAGTTGCCATTAATGCGCCTGTATTACCAGCACTGACACAAGCATCGACATCATGATTTTTGACAAGGTTAATGGCTACTCGCATCGAAGAATCCTTTTTATTACGTAATACTAAAGCAGGGGATTCATCCATTTCAACGATTTCACTAGCATGAACAACCGTTAAGCGACTAGCATCATAGCGGTTTTTAGATGCACTTAGTGCTTGCTCAATTTGGTCAGAGATCCCAACTATAGAAATATGCAGATTGGAATATTTGTTCAATGCAGATATGCACGCAGGTATGGTGGTTTTTAAGCCATGGTCACCACCCATAGCATCAACAGAAATTTTATATGAAATTGCGGTGCTCACAGTATATTTAGAATAATTGCCTTATCGTGCACTCATTCTATTCATCATCAGATGCAACGGCAACTACTTTCTTTCCTTTATAGTAACCGTTTGCACTTACGTGATGACGCAAGTGAACTTCACCCGAAGTTTTATCAGTTGAAAGCGCAGCAGCAGTTAATGCATCATGAGAGCGACGCATATCTCTTTTTGAGCGACTTTTTCTGGTTTGCTGTACAGCCATTATTATTCTCCTATTACACTACTTTCTACTTTAATTTTTTATTAAACTTTAGCTCTTTTAAAGCAGCAAACGGGTTGTGTTTGTCCTGCTTTTCAGTATCACCAGTTTCAAGAACGCCATAGTATGGCGTATTTTGTTCAACTTGACAATCATTTCGTTCTTTTTTTGGAATCATTGGAATACACAACAGAACTTCCTCTTCGATCAGATGAGTTAAATCAATTTGGTTATCTTTATAGATATAGGGTTCGTAGTCATCAGGAAAGTTTTTAAAGAAGCGATCATCAGTAACAAAACCAAGTTTAATGTCACTTTCTATATTGAAGGTAAATGGCTCAAGTGTGCGCTGACAGATAAGCTCAACGTTACCTGTGACTTTCCCATCTAACAACGTTTTTTCATGCTGACAGCTAAAGTTGCCACTAAAGTGAAAGCTATATTCACCCTTTATGACGCAATCATGAAGTGTATCTAAGTTTGAAAAAACAAAGGTTTTGTCGATTACAAGGTTCTCTTTAGCTGATTTAATCGGATTTAAGTGATTGGTTTTTTGTTGTGACATGCTTTATCTCTTATTAGGTTTTGTTAAAGTAAGCATATTTAATAAGAAGTATATAATAATCGAAGTTAAGGAGTATAGACAATGACTTTTCAAGTTGGCAATAAAGTAACGTTACCTCAAGTAGCAACAACATCTGGTAAAACATTTAACTTAAATGACTACAAAGGCAAGTATGTCATACTATACTTTTACCCTAAAGACAGCACCCCAGGTTGCACGATCGAAAGCGTTGGATTTAAGAATCGCAGCGAAGATTTTGCTAAAGCCAATGCTGTGATATTTGGTGTTTCAAAAGATACTTTGAACTCACATGAAAAATTCAAGGCAAAGCATCATATGCCATTTGAATTAATAGCAGATACAGACATGATATTATGTAATGCCTTTGAGGTGCTTAAAGAAAAAAGCATGTTTGGCAAAAAATATATGGGCATTGAACGTAGTACTTTTATTATCAATCCCGAAGTCAAATTAATAAAAGAATGGCGTAAGGTTTCAGTCCTAGGACATGTTGAGGAAGTATTAGAGTACCTTAGAGGACTAAATTAGATTACTTAAGATCAAGGTGGAGTTATTCGTCATTATCACAGTCAAAAGTGTGAGACTTGCTATTTAGAATTAAGGACAATAAATGGAAAAAAATTATTATAGTATCTTAGGTATTGATAAAAATGCCAGTGATGCTGAAATCAAAAAAGCCTATCGAAGGTTGGCTAAAAAGTATCACCCAGACGTTAGCACTGAAACCAATGCTGAAGAAAAGTTTAAAGAAGTTCAAGATGCATACGAAGTGTTAAAGGACAGCAAAAAACGTAAGCTATATGATGAATATGATGGCAATTGGCAGCATGCAGAAAAAGGTGAATTTGATAATCAATATGCACATGATGGTGCTTATCGCCATTACTCTCATGGTTCGGAAGGTTTTGGCAGTTATGAAGATATATTTGGTGAATTTTTCCGCCAGCAACGCTCACATCGCCATCAAAATACAGGATTTGATATCGATGGGCAAGATCTACACACTAAGGTTGAGATTTCTATCCAAGATGCGTTAGTCGGTGTTGAACGTGAACTTCATTTTGTTTACCAGGCTTTAGATGAGCGTGGAAGCGTCGTTCAAAAAAGTAAAAAACTTAAAGTTAAAATTCCTAAATATGTGGGAAACCATCAGCAAATTCGTTTAAAAGGTCAAGGAGAAGCAGGGATTGGTAAAGGACATAACGGTGATTTATACATAGAGATTATTGTGCGTTCAGATCAGCAATATAAGGTTGTTGGTAACGATATTTACAGTCATATTCCAATTGCACCGTGGGAAGCTGCTTTGGGTGCGGATATTACCATTTCAACGCCACATGGCAAAATGAAATTGACAGTCCCAGCACATACTCAAAGTGGTAAAAAGATGCGATTAAAAGGGAAGGGATTAATAAATGGTGATTATTATGTAGTGTTGGAAGTAATTTTGCCACCAGCTGTTTCTGAAACTCAAAAAGCTTTCTATGAAAAAATGAAGAAGGAGATGGCATTTAACCCACGTAAAGATCTGCTAGGAGTATAACGTAATGAGTGAAATCATATCAGAAAGCCAATATATTACTGTTGTTGAACTGTCAAAATTGCTATGTGTTCCACAAGCGATTATTGTGGAGTGGATTGAGCATGAAGTGATTTATGCTGAGCATAAGCAAGATATTTATTACATTGCAGCATCGGATATTGTGCGAGCAAAGTCTGCTATGCGTCTTGCTTATGACCTAGGTGTAAATGCCTCGGGTATTTCAATTATCTTACAATTAAGAGAAAAAATTCAGCAACTTGAAGCATTGTTAAATAAGTGACAACCCTGGGGAAGGGATAAAATAACTGTGTAAATTCGTTCATAGGTCATGCTGGCTAAAACTTATAATCTAGGAACAAAAGATGAAAAAGTGAAAAACAAAATCAAGCTTTAAATCAAGCACTGGGTCTGATTATAGTTGACGTTTAATGTCAGAAAGGATGATTAATCGATGAGTCTAAATATCTCTTAATCTCAATTAACGCATTTTGCTTATTAACAAAGACCAGATAAGGATTATGATGTATTAATTCTTGTTCTTCGTATTCGGGGCATATGAGGCAATGATAACTGTATCCCCCTTGGCAACATGACGTGCTGCTGCACCATTTAGACAAATTTCCCCTTTGTCACCAAGAATAACATAGGTCGCAAAACGTGCACCATTGTTACAGTTATAAATCTCTACGCGTTCAAATGGAATTAGGTTAGCCTGTTTGCACAACTCTCTATCGATACTAATTGAGCACCATAATAACGTAAGTTAGCTTCAGTCACCGTTGCCATATGAATTTTAGATTTTAATAATGTGCGTTTCATGTAATTTCCTTGGGGTTATATATTATAATCTTGTGGAGGTTAGCATTATATTCAAGACACCGACTATTACCATAAAGAAAAATTGCAAAAATTGCTTGAGTTTTAATTACTCCATAGATTTAGATACAAAATATGTAAAATTTTGTAAGAAAAGTATTGCGATCAGCTTTCAGTGACGTTTAGAATGTGATTGAGATCGAGGGGGGAAATGATAAGTCTTCCGCATCAAAGTTTTATGAATTGCAAACAAAGGATGACTTGAAGATGAATAAAATTCCTGTTATTGAATTGTCAGAAGTACGGTTAGGCTCGCAGCAAGCAATTAATAATGCCGTTATAGAAATTGATAAAGCATGCAAAGAGATAGGTTTTTTTGTGATTACTGGACATGGCATTGACAAAAAGATCATACAGAGAGCCTATGAAGGATTAACTGATTTTTTTAACATGGATTTTAAACGCAAAACCGCATGTAAACTAACTTCAGGCTTGACCACAAATTATACCTCTTACTGAATTTTTAGAGTTTGCAAAATAGCAATAATCAGGTTGATAAATTTAAACTTCAAATTTTGACTGGAAAGAGAGGATTACATGTTTTTTATTTTAAGGAAAATGCCTAGCGTAATTCATATAGTCTTATTTGGTGGTGTCATAATATGGACAGTTTATTTTATGTTGTGGCCATTTATGGCAGTTATTTTTTATCAGAAGTTTGAACTATCAATTCTTGCCACGGGTTTTATTTTGAGCGTAGCGACGTTTATATCGATAATTTTAAGTATTTGTGGGGGGTATTTTTTAGATAAAATTGGTAATAGCTTTATGTTTAAGCTTGGGCTATTGGTTGTAAGTTTAAGTTTAGTGACTGTCTTGTTAACAGATAACTTATTAACTTATGTCATCATGCTTTTTGGTATTTCGGCGGGGAAAGGTATTTTAGGGACAACTTTTAAAACAATTATTGCCAATGAAATCAGGGATGCTGAGGTTAAGAAACAAGCTTTTTATTGGTTTTATTTTTGTATTAACGTAGGTGGAGCTTTAGGCCCTTTCTTTGGTGTAACTTTTACACTTCATTACCCTTGGCAAACTTTTTTACTCCTATTGACTACCTGCGTGGGATATGCCTTTATTGCGATTGTTTTTTAGATGGGCATCTTAAGAAAGTGATCAATTCTCAGGAGAAATTAAGTTTATCAAACTCGTTTAAACTTAAATATCAAGATCGTGCTTTTTTACTTTTAATTCTTGCTAACATGTTAGTTATTCTAGTTTTTGGTCAGATGGACTCAACATTAGCACAATATTTTTCTCGCCTAAATAACCCTGAATTTATTGTGTTATTTAGCTATTTAATTGTGGTTAATTGCGTAGTGATTCTTATCTTCCAGTTCCCCTGTTTAAAGTTAATTGCAAGATTCTCAGATAGACAGCAGGTTTACATTGGCATTGCGCTGTTCGCATTAGCGCAATTAGTGTTTGCAAGCACTCCAAATGCTTTTTATGTCGGTTGGGTGTTAGCTATTATTTTACTTAGCCTAGGCGAAATTATCTTATTTTCTGTTCTTAATGTACAAATTGATAAACTTGCTCCAGACAACCTCAAAGGGGCCTACTTTGGTGCATCGAATTTTCATATGTTTGGTCTAGTCATGGCACCTTATTTGGGAAGTTTGTTGCTCACGCTCATTGGTAGAAGATGGACCTTTGTGGCGATGTTCTTGTTATGTACAATAATTTTTATTTTGTATCGCATAGCTATAATGAAAATGAGAGAAATGCATTAATCAAAAATATGAAAGGAGAATAAAATGATAAAGATAGAAAAAAAACTCACTAAATTGCGTCAACTAATGCAGGAGCAACAGCTGGATTATTATCTTGTCCCTAACTCTGACCCACATGGTAATGAGATCCCTCCTAGTTGTTGGTCAAGGCGCCCGTGGATTACTGAGTTTACAGGCTCAGCGAGTGAAGCACTAATTGGGAAAGAAAATGCTTATTTATTTACTGATGGTAGATATTTTCTACAAGCGACCAATCAAATGGATCGTCGTTATTTTTCTTTATTAAAACAGCCTGGGTTTTCCTCTGTAACAAGTGCATTTTTGCTAGAAACTGCACACGGGAAAACAGTAGGAGTAGACCCGCAAACCATGACTATTCTAAGATCGGTAAATTTGTCACAACAACTTGAAAGTATAGGCGGAAAGCTGAAATTTACTGAAACAAACTTAATCGATACATGTAAGAAGTACTTTGATGAAATGCAAGCTTTACCAAGCTCATCGGCATTCGTATTAGATTTGCAATACGCGGGAGAAAGCTGCTCTGAGAAGATTAACTGGTTGCAAAAAATTTTGGAGCAAAATCATGCGGATTATATAGTATTAAATGTCCTTGATGAGATTTGTTGGCTTTTAAATATTCGTGCTAATGATATTGAAAATACTCCTGTATTGATTTGTTACGCCATTTTTGGTAAACATGAAAATATTTTATTTACCAATATAAAAAGTCTTAATCAAAGTGTATTAAATTATCTCGCAAATAATAAAATTAAAGTGCACAAGTATGATGAATTTCCAGTTTATTTAAGGGAACTATCTGGAACGATTATGCTGGATGATTTGCAGGCTTCCATGTGGATATATAATCATGTAATACAAAACAGACAAAATATAATTAACTTTAACCCTTCCCCTATTATTACCCGTAAAAGCTGTAAAAATAAAGTTGAACAACAAGGTGCAAGAGTGGCACATATTAAAGATTCTGTTGCTTTGATTAATTTTATGCATTGGCTTACAGAAAATTGGCGGCAGGGGATAACAGAAATAGAAGCCGCGGATAAATTAAAAAACTTGCGTTTGCAAATGCCAAATGCACTTGATCTTAGCTTTGAAACAAAAAGTGCTTTTGGCAGCAATGGTGCTGTTATTCATTATGATCCTACCCCGGAAACCAATAAAACAATTGCGGATTCCAGCCTTTACTTATTTGACTCTGGAACTCAATATTTAGAAAGCACAACTGATGTTACGCGCACAATTCACTTAGGGAAACCAACGGCAAGGCAAAAGCAACATTATACTTTGGTATTAAAAGGTCATCTCGCACTTGGTCGTGCTAAATTTCCAAAAGGAACCTGTGGAGAGCACTTAGATGCCTTTGCCAGAATGTATTTATGGGAAGAAGGATTAGACTACCAACATGGTACAGGTCATGGAGTTGGTAGTTCATTATGCGTACATGAAGGACCGCAAAAAATTTCAAAAGCCCCCTCAGGTGTTCCTTTACAACCAGGAATGATTGTCAGCAATGAGCCTGGACTATACATAGAGGGTGAATATGGGATTCGTATCGAGAATCTTTGCTTAGTCGCTGAGGTAAAGCATGAAAAAAAGGAACAGAATTTTACATCTGAACCATTTTATTGTTTTGAAACGCTAACCCTTATGCCATATTGTAAAAAGCTTATTGCTACAGAACTTTTGACCGAACAAGAAAAAAGACAAATTATTAATTATTATCAGGAAATAGAAAATAAAGTTATGCATTTGCTTGATATAGGTGGACAAGTCTGGCTGAAAAATGAGCTTTGCACTGATTTTCTTTTTCAGGCAACTCACCACAAACTATACACAGAAGAAGCCTCACTATCTTAATGCACTTAATGTAATGTGTAAAATGCGAGTCAAGGGTTCCCCTTTAAGCAGTGAGATTAAATTTTTCATATAACAACCTAAATGCAGCAGCTATTCGCCCAAAAATATGAACCATCAAACCTGAGGTGGCTTGTACCTTACTGACTATTTGAATACCAGTTTTTTCTTGAAGAACATTAGAGTTCTTTCCAAACCGTATTTAATCTAGCAAAATAGCTATTTAAAAATTAAAGGTGGATATGATCAATGAGATGGGAAACGATAAACAAGTTAGCAGCAGATGAGTTTCGTCGTTTAACAGGTGTAAAAAAGCCAACGTTTGAAGAGATGGTGAAAATATTACAAGCGGCGCGAGCAGAAAAAAAACTAAGGGGTGGTAGAAAAAATAAGTTGAGCATAGAGGAGACATTGTTAATGACGTTAGAATATTTAAGGGAATATCGTACCTACTTTCATGTTAGCAAAAGTTATGGGATTAGTGAGGGCTATGCTTATAAAACGATTCGTTGGGTTGAAGATACGCTGATTAAAAGTAAAAAGTTCAGCTTGCCAGGGCGATTAGTAGATGCCAGTGAACATCAGGTGCATTGCCGACAAATATCGGAATAGACGAAAAAGGTTTGGACTTCGATTTAATTTAATAACGGGAATTTACAACTTTGAATTGACTAATTGAGGTTTGGAAAGAACTCTATTGGCATAAGTAGTGTCAGGATAACCCAATTGCGTCATGGTCCCACTGTCACCAACAAGAACCATGTCAATTGCAGTTTGGTTAAGAATCTGGGCAAAACTAAAACCATAGCACGTGAGCATTGAGATTTTTTCTGTTGTTTCTTTTTGTTGTAAAAGTCATGAATACCTAGCTTTTTGATAAAATAATGATATCGCTTTGTTGTAACACTGCCTCTGGAGGTTCTAACCGCTGGCGATGCCAGAGCATATACGTAATACCTAACAAACTGAAATAATGCTGTATATGCTGCGATATACGCCCATTGCCAATGATACCATAGCTAGGATTGGCGCCTAAAAAATGAGATACCTGTCGCATAAGGTCAAGTTCCTTATACACTAATTATAAAAATTCAGTTAGTTACTACACAGGCGAGTACTTTCTATTTATAGTAAAGTCAAGCCACCGTAAACCCTAACTAAAGCGTATTAAAAAATCAGTCAAATAGCAATTAGTTGCATACTAATCAAAACTTCTATTACACAAGGTGAAGCCCTCCACTTCCTTTTTGTGATTTGCATTTTGGTGGATTGACTTCTCCTTCACTGTTGCCTTCATTGACATCAATGCCATAGCCAAATTCACGAGCATATAGACCTTGCGATGTTTCACCTGAGTAAAGTTCAAGAACAGCTTCAACGGGAATTTGGAGCGACATCATCTCTCCATCAAAAGTCGCATCAAATCGAACAAACTGGTCATCACAACCAAAGTGCTCGATTGCTTCAGGAGAAATATTTAATAAAATCTTACCATCTTCATCAACGTGATTCTCTGGCAATATCATATTTTCATATTCACTATCAACCAATAGATAAGGTGTAAGGTTGTGATCTAACATCCAATCATAAGTGGCTTCAATCAAATAGGCTCTTAACATTGCCATATACTATTCTCTCCTTTCATGTCTAATACTTTTTCTAAATGATTCGCGTTCAAATAGGCGCTTAGCATATTTGATTAAAGGCATGGCCTTTTCAGGCAAACGCACATCAAGTTTGGGTAAGTTATACAGAATAATAGCCATTGAACAGTCAACGATTGTAAATTCCTCACCTAATAAATAAGGTTGTCTATTGAGCGTGTGAATAAGACTAAACAGCGTCTTTAAAAGTGCTATTTTATTAGCTTGTTTGATATTTTCGTCGTCTGCATTTAAAGCGTTAACCAACAGTGGCATCCACTCAGTGTCAATTTTTTTGCACAGCATGCGTGCTTGAGCGCGCTCAAGCGGAAACACGGATAATAAAGGAGGATAAGGAAAACGCTCTTCAAGATATTCAAAGATAATACTTGGTTCATAAACGATAAGATCTTTTGTCATTAGCGTTGGCACTCCACCATAAGGATTAAGCTCGTAGAGTTCTTCCAACTTATTTTCTTTTTCAACATCAATGATGTCAGCATTAATATCTTTTTCAGCAAGTATCATTCTAACACGATGGCAAAAGGGATCATTACTATTTACATACAAAGTCATTGATGATCGTTTGTTTTGAGCAGACATATATCTCAACTTTCCTTATTCAATAGTTGCACGCAAGTATTATATATAACAAAAAAGCCCCTCTGCAATATGACAGTTGGGCTTTTGTGGTGTTTGTAAGCTGAAAATAAAAAGTATTTTCTTAGCGCTTAGAGAATTGACGTTTTCTACGTGCTTTTCTAAAACCAACTTTCTTACGCTCAACTTTACGTGAGTCGCGGGTAATAAATCCAGCTTGGCGAAGTTCAGGTTTTAATGTTTCATCAAAGTCTACTAAGGCACGAGCAATACCTAAACGGATTGCACCAGATTGACCAGTTTCACCTCCACCATGAACATTGATTTTAAAATCAAAATTTTCAAGATTGTTTGTCAAATCAAGTGGTTGTCTAACAATCATGCTTGCAGTTTTGCGACCGAAATACTCATCTAATGGAAGTTTATTAACGATGATTTTGCCAGTGCCTTTTTTCATGAATACACGTGCAACTGAGCTTTTGCGACGACCAGTACCATAATTATATGTTTGAGTCATTGTTCCTATCCTGCCTTATATTTCTAAAACTTGTGGTTGTTGCGCTGTATGTGGGTGAACATCACCTGCATAAACTTTTAGTTTTTTGTACATCGCACGACCTAAAGGATTTTTAGGAAGCATGCCTTTAACTGCTTGTTCAATTGCACGTTCTGGGTGCTTGGCAATAAGTGTTTCGAAAGAAATAGATTTAAGACCACCAATATAACCAGTGTGATGATAATAAATTTTATCTTTTTGCTTGTTACCTGTTACAGCCACTTTATCAGCATTAATAACTACAATATAATCACCTGTGTCAACATGTGGTGTATACTCAGGTTTGTGCTTCCCACGAAGACGTCTTGCAACCTCAGTTGCAAGGCGACCTAAAGTTTTTCCATTTGCATCGATCAATAGCCACTCTCTTTTGACTTGATCGGTTTTAGCGCTAAACGTTTTCATCTTTGTTACCTTAATATTTATTATTAACTACTCAGTTTTGCACAAATTTCTTTAGATTTTCTCAAATCCATAAAATTTAAGCCAGGCGATTCTATCATAGAGTATGGTCAAAAAGAAGCATTAAATTTGATTTTCCAAGATGTGATTTGAATCTTGAATTGTATTAAACGATATTAAATAAAAGAGCGCTATTTTGAAGTTTTATTTGAGTAAAATTCGGTGTTGTATGCCTTTTGATCGCTTGTTTTTGGTAGATAAACCTTTTTTTAAAAAAAGTATAATTTGTCCCTTTTCATTTGAAAAAATGCCGTTATAATTGGTTGCAATTCGGAGAGATGGCTGAGCGGTCGAAAGCGGCGGTCTTGAAAACCGTTGACTGTAACAGGTCCGGGGGTTCGAATCCCTCTCTCTCCGCCATAAGTATATCCTTTTAGTTATGTCTATAAATCAAGTAAAAAGCGATAAAATAATACAAAGTCAAAAATAAAAAACACGTAGATCAATTTCGTATCGCATTAAAAAATTATAACGTTATGTGTTTTAAAAATTCTTTTTGTTAATCATTTTTAAAGCCTTAAATCAAGCCCAAATGTAATTGCGTAGATCTATCGAAACTTGCCACCTTTTCCAGGTGGTAATATCTGCTGAACGTTCTGTATATTCTTCATACTGCGCATGGTTCCAAGTACTTTACCAAGTCCACCTTTCTCGCTTACTTTCTTCATTATTTTTTGCATATCTATAAACTGTTTTAATAAGCGATTAACATCTTGTACTTGTGTACCAGAGCCATTGGCAATTCGCAGTTTACGAGAAGATTTAATTAACTCTGGTTTGCGCCGCTCAAGCGCTGTCATTGAGTTAATAATCGCTTCCATTTGAATAAACGACTTATCGTTGATTTTACCTTGAATGCTGGCTGTTACACTGCCCATCCCAGGAAGCTTATCAAGCATAGAGCCAATACCACCCACTTTTTTCATTTGCTGTAATTGAACTTTAAAATCTTCAAGTGTAAATGACTTGCCTTTTTTAAGCTTATTAACAAGTTCTTTCGCTTCTTTTTTATCAACTTTTTGTTCAACTTCTTCTATAAGTGATAACACATCTCCCATGCCAAGAATGCGTGATGCAATTCGATCAGGATGAAATGGCTCAAGAGCATCAGTTTTTTCACCCATTCCAATAAACTTGATTGGTTTACCTGTAATCTCACGAATCGAAAGTGCCGCCCCACCTCTTGCATCACCATCAGTCTTGGTTAAGATGATACCTGTTAGAGTTAGCGCTTCATTAAATGCACGTGCTGTTTTGGCTGCATCTTGTCCTGTCATGCTATCAACGACAAACAGGGTTTCAGTAGGATTAATAGCTTGATACAAAGCTTTGATTTCATCCATCATTTCATCGTCGATGTGTAAGCGTCCGGCTGTATCTACGATCAGCACATCACAAACTTGCTGTTTTGCTTGTTGTAGTGCTTTGTTGGCAATCTCTAAGGGGTGTTCTTGTACTGATGATGGGCAAAAATGAATGTTTAAAGACTCAGCCAGCGTTTGTAATTGCTTAATCGCGGCAGGACGATAAACATCGGCACTCACGACCATGACTTTTTTATTGTGACGTTCTTTTAGAAACTTTGCCAATTTTGCGGTAGTGGTTGTTTTACCCGAACCTTGGAGACCAGCCGTTAAAATCACAACTGGTGGTTGTGCGGAAAGATTGAGTGATTCGTTCTTCTCACCTAGCGTGTGTTCAAGTTCCTTTTTCACCATTGAAATAAAGGTTTGACCGGGTGTTAAGCTTGTACGAATCTTCTCACCTAATGCTTCTTCTTGAATGCGAGCAATAAATTGCTTAACAACAGGCAAAGCAACATCAGCTTCTAGAAGTGCCATGCGTACATCACGTAACGCACCTTTGATGTTATCTTCGCTTAAGCGACCTTGACCTTTTAATTTATCAAGAGAACTGCCTAATCTTTCGGATAAGCTTTTAAACATA
Source organism: Candidatus Nebulibacter yamunensis (assembly GCF_024208055.1). Lineage (NCBI taxonomy): Bacteria > Pseudomonadati > Pseudomonadota > Gammaproteobacteria > Thiotrichales > Francisellaceae > Candidatus Nebulibacter > Candidatus Nebulibacter yamunensis. The sequence continues at coordinate 42,393 of NZ_JAMBMW010000012.1, read as the reverse complement.
TATCAATACCTAAATTATTTTAATAATTAATTTCGCTTAGTATTGTAATCTGGATTAGTTATGTTTGCAGTAAATTACAGATAAAAAAATCCCCATACTTAAGATGGGGACAACTGAATAAGAGAGAACTCAATTAGTTGCGATTTCCTGAGAATATGCCTAGGAATTGTAGAATCGTTAGAAAAATATTAAGAATTGAAACGTAGATGGTTACTGTTGCAACGATATAGTTTGTCTCACCACCACGCACGATTTGATTAGTTTGCCATAGGATAAGACCACCAGAAATAAATGCAATAATCACAGACAGTGCCAAATATAGTGCAGGCATTTGTAAAAATAGGTTAACGATGATCGCAACCAATGCAATTAACGCACCAATACCGAGAAATGAACCCAAACGTGAGAAATCACGTTTAGGATTTAAGGCGATAGCAGACAAGCCTAAGAAAATTGCCCCTGTTGAACCTAGCGCGATCATAATAAGCTCAGAACCATTACTAAAAGAAGTGATATAGAAGTTTAAAATAGGTCCCAAAGTCCAACCTAAAAATCCAGTTAACGCAAAGGTTAACACCAATCCCATTGGGCTGTTACGCGTCATTTGCACGCCAAATAAAAGACCCAAATAAATAAATAGGGTTAAAAATGGGTTAAGTACAGGGGCTGCAATCATCATTGACCAGCCTGCAGTAACTGCACTAAAGATAAGTGTTAATGACAATAGCAGATATGTATTACGCAGAACTTTATTGGTTTGAACAATGGAAGTGCCCCGCTGCTCAATCACACGTGCGTTTTGTTGATAGTTAAATTGATTATTCATAATCACTCCGTATTTTAATTATAAATCGATACCAAAATCAGTGCCAAGTATATGGGGAATGTCGCTGAAAAAACAATAGCAGATGACTTAAATTCATCCATTTTTTTTACTATAGTAAATAAATTTTGCAAGCATATACGCACTAATTGCAAATAAAGTACCAAGTATAGAAAGTATGCCATATAAACAAGATAAAGATTGGTAAGTTCTAATCAAATCTGTTGGCATGAGTGTCATTTTATTGAAGGATAGTGCAGCAACACCAATTGCGGCAATGATGATAAAAAAGAAGCCCATCACAATTGCTTCATATTTACGTGGTGATAGTTTGCCAACGATTGCATAGTAAAGTGGTAATAATAAAATTTTTGCAATGGAATTTAGCATTAGAGTCAACGTAAGTAAGTAGTTTCCTGTCGTAACAAATTGGTGCATGGATTGAGATAAGAAACTAAAAAAGAGTAATGCACAAGCAATTGAGGTAAGTAATATAGCTAAACTAAACAAACGAATGAGTCTTTTCATATGCTGTGTATGTTTATTTTTATTCCATAAAATCGCTGACACAAATCCAATAACCAATACCAAGCCAATATTGGCTTCAAAAAAGAAGTCGGCTGAAGGATTTTTGATATTAAAAAAACCATAATTGTGGCTAAATAATTGCAAGTAGTGTAAGAAAATTGTGGTGATATTTTTGTCAGCAAACCAGAAAAATATACTCAATGCTAAGAGGATGAGTAGAACATAATTACGTTTTCGCTGATTTGTGTCTTTTTCAAGATAAGCGTAAATAAGCATGATACTAATTGCAATTACGGCAAGTACAACGATCACTATTTTCAATATCAATAGACGTTGCAATAAAAAGTTTACAAGAGCTGATAAGACGACCAAGATAAATATAACACTATAAGTTGAAGGCGTGTATTTAGGTTCGATCCCGTCAATTACACTAATATTGCGATTAAGATAAATACCGCCTGCAAGGAAAATAAGCACACCAATAAGGCTTGTCAACGCCATTAAAATAAACCATGTTTGGTAGCTTAAATTGCTTGCAAATGTGCTGCTAATGGTAAGGGATAAAGCTGCACCACAAACGGTGGTCATGTACATTAAAGTAAAGCCAGCATGGCGTCGTGGATCATCTTGAGTGTATAAAAAACTCAAAGTGGTAAATAAATTAGGAATGACTAACCCAATGGCGATAATATAGCCGGAAAAACCAATCAATGATAAGTTGTTTAATGAAAGCAAAATGAGTGATACAAACCCATATAATATTCCAATGATAACTGAGCGTCTGTCCCCTATGCTATACCCAAAAAAACCGCCAATAAATCCTGAAGCGCTATATAAAAACAAATTGGTGTAAAGGTTGAAGTTGATACTCAAAATTTGTGGCGTGATTCCTTCTTGAGAGGGATTGGCAATGCTATGAAGATAAGCACTAAAATGAACGGTAATAGCAGTTGTTCCCATGCTAAATAACAGACTTGCTAATAATAAAAACCATAAACCAAAGGGTTGTTTAGTATTAAGTAAGAGTTTCTTAGGTTGCAGCTGCATAATGGTTACCTAGCTAGTTGGGAAGCAAGTCGTTTAATCGCGTATCATGAGCATAGCGTAATCACTTAGGACTATCTTGGTGTCAATATCAGGTACATAATCGCTAATTTGAGTCATTTTCAAATTTTTATAACCACAGGGATTGATATAACTAAAAGGAGTTAAATCCATATTGGTATTAATCGCAATGCCATGGTAAGTGAGTCCCTTTTTGATGCGTAAGCCTAGCGAGGCGATTTTAGTATTATTGACATAAATGCCAGGTGCATTGGCAATGGTGTGCGCTTTGATACCGTATTGTTTGAGTAAAGTTATACAAGTTTTTTCAATATGGCAAACGAAATCTTTAACACCAACACCAAGACGTTTTAAGTCAAATAGGAAATAAATCACAGCTTGTCCTGGGCCATGATAGGTAATTTGTCCTCCGCGATCTGTTTGGATAACAGGAATGTGATGTGGATTGATCAGGTGTTCTGCTTTACCGTGGCGCCCCTGTGTAAATACGCTAGGATGTTCTAGGAGCCATAATTCATCAGTGGTATTTAGACCACGATTTTTGGTAAAGTCGACCATGGCTTGATAAACTTTGTCATATACTGTTAAACCTAACTCTTTGATTAATGCTGGCATCGTTTTATAAAACCATATGAATTTCTTTGTGAGCGCTTAAAGTTTGGTAGATGTTATCCAACTGTTCTTTGCTTGTTGCCTCAAAGATTGCAGTAATTGAGATATATTTTCCAGTTTTGCTTTCGCGTGTAGAAAACTCAATTTTATCAGGCTCATCAACGTATTTCTCGAGTGTATTAAGCACGAATTCAACGACTTCTTTTTGTGGATTTGCCATGATTTTAATTGGGAATTGACAAGGAAATTCAAAAAAAGTCTCTTGCTGGGGTATGTTTTCCTGAATCTTGGGAGTATTGTCTTTATTATTTTCAGTCATAGCAGATCAATCTTTGTGATTTGTGAATTTAGGTTTAGTTTAAAGGAAAATACAATAAAAAGCATCTTAAAGCAAAGTCGCTTTTAAGCAAAGTTTGCGAATAATTTCAGGATAAAACGTATGCTCAATTGATTTAATTGTTTGCTCAAGTGTTTCTGCGGTGTCAAAAGGCAAAACATCGATGCGTTTTTGAGCAATAATTTCACCTCCGTCTAATGTTTCGTCAACATAGTGAATGGTCGTGCCATGCATGTTGTCTTTAGCATCAATCACACGTTGATGTGTATTAAGACCCTTGTATTTCGGCAATAATGATGGGTGAATATTGATGATTTTACCTTCAAAAGCTCTGATAAAAACAGGTGAAAAAATGCGCATAAAACCAGCAAGCACGATTAAATCAGGTGCAAATGGGATAATAAGGGCTTTGAGTAGTTTGTCGTATTCTTCACGTGATTGACTTTTACGCTTGGGTAAAAAAAGGCAAGGAATATTCGCTAATAATCCACGTGTAATCGATTGAGAAGCTTTGTCTGAAACAATAACACACACTTCAATACCCTCTTGAAGATGGAGCTTATCAATGATAGATTGAAGGTTAGAGCCATAACCTGAAGACAGAATAACCAGCTTATAATTATTCACTGCAGTAGAATACAAAAGGTTGTTGTTGTGTACTGGACTCAATGTGTCCAATTTCCCAGGCTACTTCACCCATTTGCGTCAAAGCATCTAAAACTGCTTTTTTATCTTGCTGAGCGATAGCCATCACAATGCCAGCACCGCAATTAAAAGTACGCAACATTTCTTGTTGAGGAATGTTGCCTTGTTGCTGTAACCATTGAAAAACTTCAGGCAGTGTCCAACTATTGAGATTAATTTTAGCACGAGTGTAATCTGGTAATACGCGTGGAATATTTTCTGTGAAACCACCGCCTGTGATATGTGAGATAGCATGAATGTTGAATTGTTTTAATAGAGTGAGTATCGTGTTGACATAAATCTTAGTTGGAGTCAATAGCGTTTTACCCAAGGTGCTATCTGCAAAAGGCATATCAAGTTTTGCTTTACTGTACTCAATTACCTTTCGTACTAAAGAGTAACCATTTGAATGCACTCCAGAAGAAGCAATTGCAATGAGTATGTCACCATGTTTTACACGATCAGCGGTGATAATGTCTTCTTTTTCAACGATCCCCACACAAAAGCCAGCAAGATCATACTCCTCAGCTTGATACATACCAGGCATCTCTGCTGTTTCTCCACCAACCAAAGCGCAGCCTGATTGCTTGCAACCCTCAGCAATGCCTGCAATGACTATAGCAGCTTGTAGCGCGTTGAGTTTACTAGTTGCATAATAATCCAAAAAGAACAAAGGTTCAGCACCACCAACGATTAAATCGTTAACACACATAGCAACAAGATCAATACCAATTGTGCTGTGATCATTTAAGTCAAATGCAAGCTTAAGCTTGGTACCAACTCCATCAGTGCCTGAAACTAAAACAGGTTTTTTGTAGCGATCAAGCGGAAGTTCAAATAATGCCCCAAATCCCCCTAAGCCTGCTAAGACTTCTTTACGCATCGTAGCTTTGGCTAGTGGCTTGATCTTTTCAACAAGAAGATTTCCTTCGTCGATACTAACACCGGCATCTTGATAGGTTAAGGATTGGGTTGGCATTGCGTGTATTTCCATTGTTTATGAGCTCATGCAATGGCGCAGAGTATAAAACAAATGCTAGCAAAAGTCGCCTAATTATTAAGAAGTTTTTTATCGGAAAAGCGTTTGTCCTTGATATAAATCGTACGTGTTACAATCGCAATAAGCTCGTTGCTTTTATCATGAATTTTGACTTCTTTCTGCCAGTGAATTTTGCCATGTTGGATCGTTTGAGAAATGATTTCTTCAATACTCGCTTGATCCAATTTAAACTCACAATAGACAGTTGTCGTGCCTGGTTTTAGATACTTAATTGAAGACTCTTTGTCCCAGATAATATAGTTTTTGCCTAATAATTGACTAAGCATAAGCGGGTAAAAAGCATCTGTCATTGAAAATAACGAGCCACCAAAGTGAGTACCCAAGTAATTGCGATTGTACCACTTAAGAGGCATAGCAACTTTTATATGACGATAATCTTTAGCAATATAAAGTGTTTTGATGCTAGCTCCTTTGTATGGACGGTAGCGATTTAAAACAAACCGTAATAAGCTTACCGGCATTTTAGCAAGGAGCTTGCGAATTTGGCTGTGCATGTACTTTCCTCAAAGCTTCGTAACATAAAATTAACTATTTCCAATTTACTACAAAATCAAGTTTTAAATGGACAACTTGATTCTTCCTGTGAATAACTTAATTCTAATAAGGTGAGGAATGACCTGTCCTACACACTTGAAGTGATTTATGGCTACGTTCACTAGTGAAACTTGCACTAACAACAAATGGGCTTGCTATCAATAGTCTGGTAGTTCTGTTTTTCATTTGCATAAAACCTTTCCTTAAAAATTATCAGCATTTACCTTATATCCTCCTAAAGCCTCTTTGTATAGATTAAGCGTAACCCTGTCTTTATTATGTTAAGCTATTAATCAAACTTTCATGTATAAACATTTATACTCTATCTGACTTTTTAAAACTCATAACAATTAAAATTCCAGCACCAATACAAATAGCTGAGTCGGCGATATTAAAGGCTGGCCAGTGATAGTTGTTGATATGGAAATCCAAGAAATCAACAACGTAACCATGAATCATCCGATCATATAAGTTACCTAACGCGCCACCTAAAATAAGCGCTAAAGCGCAAGCTATTATATTTTTGTCTTTAGTTAGTTTGATTAACCAAATGAGGATAATTATTGATACAACAATTGCAATAGTAGAAAATAAAACCAATTGCCACATGGTGTCGGCATTACTTAAAAAACTAAAGGCCGCACCGAAGTTGTGTAATAATGTTAAGTTGAAAAAAGCTAGCATTTTAACTGGCTTAGCATAAGTAAGCGTGGTGGAAGCAATATATTTTGTGCCAAGGTCAATTAAGATCACAACAATACTTAGCCACAACCAGCGGATTTGAGTATTACGCAAATTCACGCGCTTCCCCTTCTATTGAATCGATATTTTCAATACAGCGCTGGCAAATATCAGGGTGTTCGCAACTTGTGCCGACATCTTCACGGCGATGCCAACAACGTTCACATTTTTGTGCAGTTGATTTATCAACAACGATGCTAAGACCCTTAATATCAGTTTCAAGGGCATTTAGTGGCTTTTTCGTTAATGGTAGTAATTGCGCACTTGAAACAATTAATGCAAAGCGTAGCTCATCTTTAAGCTTAGCTAAATGATTATAAAGCGTGTCATCAGCAAAGAGCGTAACACAGGCTTCAAGGGACGCACCTAAAACCCCTTCTGTACGCTTTGCTTCAAGGAGTTTATTACACTCACTTCTAACATCTTGAACAATTTGCCAATAATCCAAATTAAATGGGCGATGATAAGGGATTGTAGTTAGTCCTTGATACCATTCACAAAGAATCAGATCAGGTTTATCCTCTCCCGGAATAGCTTCATAAATTTCATCGGCAGTAAAGCAAAGAATAGGTGACATCCAGCGAACTAAGGCGTGAATGATGTGATACATCGCTGTTTGTGCCGATTTTCTAGGTTTGCCATTAGTTTTGGCTGTGTATTGACGATCTTTTATGACATCAAGATAGAAACTGCCCATATCAATTGAACAGAAATGGTGGATCTGTTGTGCTACAACGTGGAAGTTGTATTCATCGTATGCTGCAATAATTTTTTGTTGCACTTCATAAGCCTTGGCAATAGCCCATTGATCCAATGCCACAAGCTTATCAAATGGCAAAAGATCATTCTTGGGATTAAAACCTTCTAAGTTTGACAGAAGAAAGCGTGCCGTATTGCGTAAACGGCGATAAGTATCGGCGTTACGCTTTAAAATTTCATCCGATACTGTCATCTCAGAGCGATAGTCGGTTGCAGCGACCCAAAGCCTAAGAATATCGGCACCTAGCGTGTTGACAACATCTTGAGGAGAAACGACATTCCCCAGTGATTTAGACATTTTTTTACCATGGGCATCGACTGTAAAGCCATGAGTAAGTACCTGTTTAAAAGGTGCTTGATCACAACGAGCAAGGCTTGTTAACAATGAAGTTTGAAACCAACCACGATGTTGATCAGATCCTTCAAGGTATAAGTCAGCTGGAAATTGAAGATCTTTATTATACTCAAGCACACAAGCATTAGATGCGCCAGAATCAAACCAAACATCCAGGGTGTCTGTGATACGTTGATAATCGTTTGTTTCGGCAATAAATTGACTATCGTCTGCTTCAAACCAAGCTTCAATACCATCTTTTTCAATCGCAAGGGCAACTTTTTGAATGATTTCAGATGTTTTAGGGTGGAGTTGTTCTGTGACTTTGTGAATGAATAAAGGAATTGGAACGCCCCATGTGCGTTGGCGTGAGATACACCAATCTGGGCGATCTTTCATCATTGCTTCAATACGACTTCTCCCCCAACTGGGTATCCATTTGACTTCTGTAATACTTTGCTTTGCACGATTACGTAAATTATTTTTTTCCATGCTGATGAACCATTGGGGTGTAGCACGGAAAATAAGAGGTGTTTTATGGCGCCAGCAATGTGGATAGCTATGCTCAAGCTTTTTAAAGTTAAGTAAGGCACTATTTTCTTTAAGTACTTCAATTACATGTTCATTGGCTTTAAAGACAAATTCACCTGCAAAAAATTCAGTATCGTTGTTATAACAACCATTATTATTAACAGGATTATCAACGGGTAAATTATGGGTTTGACCTAAAGCAAAATCATCTACACCATGAGCAGGAGCTGTGTGCACCAAACCTGTTCCTGAGTCTACTGTGACATGATCACCATGTAAAACAGGTACAATACGATCATAAAATGGATGGTGTGCTTTTAAATGAGTCAATTGATCACCTGAAACTGTGGCAAGGATATGATATGCATCAATATTCGTGCGTTTCATTACAGATTCAACTAACTCTGTTGCGATTATTATATTTTGATTATTGTTAAAATTAACAACAGCATACCCAATGTCGTTATGTATGGCGATAGCTTGATTAGCAGGTAACGTCCAAGGCGTTGTTGTCCAAATCACAGCGGCGGTATTTTGAGATAAATCCTCTAGACCAAAAGCTTCAGCCCATGCTTGAGTGTTTACAATGGTAAATTTTACATCAATTGCAGGGGAGGTTTTATCTTTGTATTCGACTTCAGCTTCAGCAAGTGCGGAACCACACTCAGGGCACCAATGAACAGGTTTAAAACCCTTAGTCAAATGACCGTTTTCAATAATTTTGCCAAGAGTACGTACCATATTGGCTTCATAGTCAAAGTTCATCGTAAGATAAGGATTCTCCCAATCTGCAAGGATACCTAAACGTTTAAAATCCTCAGCTTGGCGCTTAACCTGTTTAGCTGCATAATTGCGACATTCTTTACGAAAAGAATTAGCATCAATTTTGACATTGGCTTTGCCAACCTTTTTTTCAACTTGAAGCTCAATCGGTAAACCATGACAATCCCAACCTGGAACAAAAGGTGCATCAAAGCCAGAGAGCGTTTTTGAACGCACAACTATATCTTTTAAAATCTTGTTGACAGCATGACCAACATGAATATCACCATTGGCATATGGCGGACCATCATGAAGAATAAACTTATCACGTCCTGCAAAATGTTCGCGGATCTTGTTATAAATATCTGCTTTTTCCCATTGTTTTAAACGCATAGGCTCTTTTTGTGCCAAGTTTGCTTTCATAGCAAACGATGTTTTCGGCAAGTTTAAAGTATCTTTATAGTCAGTCATGTTTTAAACCTTTAGATGGGTTATTAGGTTGTGTTGTTTTAACCAGCTTAGCGCTGTGGTTTTATCTTGTTCAATTTGCAGTTTCAGTTCCTCAAAACCAGAGAATTTTTTCTCGCCACGTAGAAACTGTAGAAACTCAATCGTAACATATTGACCATACAAGTCATGAGCAAAGTTAAAGATATACGTTTCCAATAATCTTAAGCGCCCACAAACCGTTGGTCTAACCCCAATATTGGCAATGCCCTGATAGACTTGCCCCTTTAGATGGATATTTACTACATAGACCCCAGAAACTACAACCTGAGTAGGCATGGGGATATTAATGGTAGGAAAACCAAGTTTGCGACCATTTTGATTACCGTGATGAATGCGTCCACTTAAGGTATAAGAGTGACCCAACAGAGTTTGCGCTTGTTCAAAATTTCCTTGTTGGAGTAAAATACGAATATAACTACTACTGACGCGGACACCACCATTTTGAACAAAAGAAGGTAAACTCTCAACGTTAAAACCAAATTTTAGACCAAGCTCTTTTAGTAAGGTAAAGTCACCTTCACGCTTATGACCAAAACGAAAATCATCACCAACGATGACATGTTTGGCATTTAAGCCGTAAACCAAGATTTTCTCAATAAATTCATGAGGGTCAAGGCTAGCAAGTTTTTGATTAAATGCCAAACACAACACTTGGTCAATATGATGCTTTTGTAGTGCTTGTAGCTTGTCACGGAAAGGAGTGATGCGTGGCGGGGCCTGATCTTTTAAGAAAAACTCTTTGGGTTGTGGCTCAAAGCAGATGACATTAGAGGTAAGTCTGAGGGTTTTTGCCAGCTTGGCAACGTGATTAAGAATAGACTGATGTCCTAAGTGCATGCCATCAAAATTGCCAATTGTAACAACGCTAGGTGTTTTATTTTTACTGCTATTTAAATCTGCAAAGCGTAACAATCGCATGTGGGGTTTAACCTAAATTTTTGTGCACACTGTTTTTGACCTTACTTCACAAGCAGGTTTGAGAGTGCTTTGTGATAAGTGGATAAGCATGCTATTACAACTAGGCTGGTATTATTATATATTAGTGCCCATTTTTCAATTGCTGTCCTTAATTAACGTGAGCACCCGTTAGGATTATCAGAAAAATGTGTTGAAATACAACTAGATGCAAATAGCTATAAACCAGTTGCAACATCAATAATTTTTGTTTATTTTCCATAGGGAACAAGTTAATCAGTTTTTCTTGCATAAGATGATGAGTATTTACTTATTTTTTTTGCTAAGAATAGTTTTGAAAAAACCAGTTATGATATAGGCACTGTGTGACGTATGACATCAGAAGCAGATACTAAAGCTAATTACATTGATCCCGCACTAAAAGCTGCGGATTGGCAATCGACAAACATTGTTCGAGAATACTATTTTACCGATGGACGCAAGTTGGCAGGAGGCATGCGTGGTCGTCGTTGTTTTGTTGATTACCTACTTCACGCCATGTTCAACTTTTTAAATCCCCAATTTTTCAAACTGTATGGCTGAATAACCTTCACTCTTGCATATGACAGCACTAACGGTATGCGCAAGTACCTTTCTGGCAATTCGCTTCGTTAAATGCCAGCAATCACGAGCACGAACTTTCTCAATATTAAAACGTTCAGTTAATTGACCAATAACAGTTTCCACTAGCCTACGAGTAGATATAATCCAGCGATTGGCATCTTTTCCTCGGCTATCTGTCATATTTCCCCCTTGTAGGGGTCTGCAAATCAATACCAGTCTCCAACCTGAAATCTTTTTGATAATCCTGACCAATCAAACCTTTATCAGCAAGTAATAAGCCTTGAATGCCAGGCACAATTTCATAGAGCGATTCCCTTTCGTCAATATGATTTGTTGATGAACCTGCCATAAATTTGCAGATTGCTTCACATAGTTACTACAACTACCAAGCCCTAGAAACCAGGCTTGCCAGTCCGTTTTAAAGTATTGCCATATACCCTTGTCTGTGTTCTTGCCCATAAATTCTCCTACAATATCCATTGTAATCACTTCCGCATCTGAAAGCTTTGGCGCAAAGCCTCGAGCTCTTAAAGGTCGCTCTCTTATCAGCTTTTTTAATTCATTATCTACCAAACAATACACAGAAATGATAAAGTCTTCTAATAGCATGAGGCGCGCTTCCAGTTTTGTTATCCAAATTAAAAACTAAAGCTTTGCCTCATGCTATGCAATCTCTGCCTCCCAGCTTCAACCTCAAAAAGTTGAACAGGGCGTTACTGTTTGTAAAAATGTATAAATCTTTTTCCAAACTTAATCACTTATGTGATAATGCATTTTGCAATCCTTTTTTGTTTTCTAAATTATATTTCAACTTAAGGAAGGATTGTAAGCTTTCAAATAATTTTTGAACTAAATTAACCTAATTACATATTATGTAGCTTTTTTGGTTCACAGAACCTAGTTGGAGAGAAAATTAAGTGATAGAACAAGCATACATTTGGCAAAACGGTCTTTTTGTGGAAAAAGAAAAAGCGGTTACTAGTGTAATGACACATGCTCTACATTATGGGACAGCTGTATTTGAAGGCATTAGAGCTTACAAAACAGTAAAGGGCACGGCGATATTGAAACTAAAAGAGCACATGCAGCGCTTTAATTATTCTATGTGTGCATTGGGGATGAGCTCTCCCTATAGCATTGAAGAAATGTGTCAAGCAGTTATTGATACGGTTAGAAAGAATACTTACGATGCTTGTTATATTCGACCATTGGCCTATTACGGTGAGGGTGGAGTTGGGGTATTACCAAAAGAAGATCATCCAATAGAAGTGATCATTGCCTGTTTGCCAATGGGGCGTTATTTGACCGCAGATAGTGTTGATGTGTTGGTTAGTAAGTATATTCGCATCCATCCTGATTCAACTATCTGTGATGCTAAAATTGCAGGGCATTACGTTAATAGCATGTTAGCAACGATGGAGCGTAGGGGCACTCATTATCATGAAGTACTGTTACTTGATGTTAATGGGAATGTAACAGAGGGAGCGGCACAAAATATTTTTATCGTTAAAAATAATGAGATTATTACCACGCCACTTGGAACGATTTTGAATGGTATTACTCGCAGGCTTGTGATTCAAATCGCAAGGGAAAGTGGTTATACCGTGCATGAGAGATATTTCAAAGTAAACGATATTATTAATGCAGAAGAAGCGTTTTTTAGTGGAACTGCTGCAGAAATTGCACCAATTAGAAGTGTAAACGATCAAAAAGTTGGAGGTACTGGAGAAATTGGTATAGTCACAACACATATTAAAAAATGCTTTAAAGAAATCACGCAAGGTTTGGTTGAATCAGATGCTTTGACGTACCTAACTGAAACCGTACGTTTGGAACATAATTGAGTATATAAAGCGGAATTTGCAATGAATCAGCAAAATATCGCGAATAAAGAACGCGTTTATATGTATAAGTTTATATATGTGTTATAGAAACTGTAATTCAGCTAAAACAGTTGAATCTAGAAGAAATCAAGTCAAGTCTAAACTTCTACAACTTATACAGTTTATTATAACTTTAAAACTGCAATTTTGAGTTTGTGCATTGCTGCCTCTTCAATTTGTCGTATGCGCTCGGCAGAGACATTATGCTTGGCAGCTAGGTCATGTAGGGTAAGCTTTTCATCAACAAACCAGCGCGACATGATAATATCTTTGCTGCGATCATCAAGCTTATCAATTGCGGCTTGCAATTTCTCTTGCGTTTTTTGCTCAAAATCTTCTTCTGCTAAAGCCTGTTCTGGATTGGCAGATTGATCTTCTAAATACATTGCTGGGTGAAAACTTCTCTCATCGTCATTCTCTTCAATTGGGGCATCAAAAGCCATATCATAAGCATTCATCCGTTTTTCCATTTCAAGGACTGTTTCTGGCTTAACACCTAGCTCTTTGGCAACACTTTGAATCTCATCATCACTAAACCAGCCTAAGCGTTTTTTACTGCTCCTTAAATTAAAAAATAGTTTGCGTTGTGATTTTGTGGTAGCAATTTTTACAATGCGCCAATTTTTGAGAATATATTCGTGCATTTCTGCTTTGACCCAATGAACAGCAAAAGATACCAAGCGTACTCCCATATCTGGATCAAAGCGTTTAACTGCTTTCATAAGACCAATATTACCTTCTTGGATTAAATCAGTAATGGGGAGTCCGTAACCTGAAAAGCCACGCGCAACCTTAATAACAAAGCGTAAATGTGACATAATCATTTTTTGAGCAGCTTCGATATCATTTTGGTAACGCAATCGTTTGGCTAATTCCTTTTCTTCTTCTTCAGATAGTATGGGGATGCTATTGGCAAATCGAATATAGCTATCCAAGCCGTCCGTATCTGATAAGGATGGAATAGGTAAGGTATTTTGTTTTAGAACTAAGTCTTTGCCCATAGAATAAATACTTAAGTTGTTGTTAGTATTGTTGCATGGTTAAAAAGTATAGCACAGTTAAATCACACAAAAATGGGGTTTTAAGCAAGAATCTGATTTATGCCTACTATAGTTTGTTTGATGTATTTTGTTTGCATTATTACACTTAATAAACAAACCGAAATGAAAAGCCACAAAAGCAATTTATTTATGGCGTCCCCAAGGGGATTCGAACCCCTGTTACCGCCGTGAAAGGGCGATGTCCTAGGCCTCTAGACGATGGGGACACAAAATGTGTCTAAATATGACTGGTGGAGCTAAGCGGGATCGAACCGCTGACCTCTTGCATGCCATGCAAGCGCTCTCCCAGCTGAGCTATAGCCCCAAGCCGAAGCTGCATTCTAGTGTGCTTTTTATGGGCTGTCAAGCACTAGATTTTAATAAACAGAAAAATTACTTCTAATAGGGGTTAATTCCATACATGGTTCTGCTTATTGAGGCAAGGATTTTTATTTAGATATTGATAAATTTATTCTTTTTATATTTACGTATATTGCCGCCCATCTGAATAAAAGAATCAATAAATTGGAAGATTCACTCTTGGTTTAATTAGGTCTGAGATTATTTGTACATTAATTTCATCGAGATTTCATGTTGCAAAAATAATTTATTTCACAGAATATGTGAATAACTACGCTATAATGATAACACGATCTAGTTAGCGTAAGTTAAAAAGAAAGTTTCCATCGATGAAAAACAAACGACTCAATTTGGCAGGATTCTCGTTGATCGAATTATTGGTAGTGATTGCTGTGATTGCAATTTTAACTGCAATTGCGATTCCACTGTATAACAGTTATACGTTGCGTGCACATCGCTCAGATGCAATCAGTGCACTTAGCACAATTGCCATGAATGAAGAAGCGCATATGCTCAGTAGTGGAATCTATACTGGCACTTTGAATGAGGTCTGGTTAGGTACGACAAGTACAAGAGGCTTTTATGCTATTGACCTGTCAGGCGTGAATAGTAGCGGCTATGTAATAACAGCAACTCCAATTGGTTCGCAAACTTCTGATAGTGGGGACTGTCCTCATTTAACATTAGCAGCCAACGACGGTTCAATCATCAGAACACCTGCTGGTTGTTGGGAGTAAGGTATCAAAGTTTACGCCATAAAGCGTTGCCTTTGGATTTTTTATCTAGCAGAGTTAAGTATTCTTCATGTGCTTTGGGTGTACAATTGTCAGCAAGTAAATCAATAAGCCTTATTTTATTAACTTCTTCAGCTTTTGCATGTGTCTGTATGGTGGAGCTTGTGGCTAATAAATGTGTTTGTGTATTGTCGCTTATGTCAGATAAGTTAAATAAATTAAGTTGTCCGCCAGTCATTAATAAATAGACTTCAGCTAAAAGCTCGGAGTCAAGAAGTGCACCATGAAGTGCTCGATGTTTGTTATTTACGCCGTAACGTGAGCAAAGCGCATCAAGCGAGTTTTTTTGTCCTGGATGCTTTTCTCTGGCCATGAGTAAGCTATCAATGATAGTGCAGTGGTTTTCAATCTGTCCCCACTTATTTGACTTAAGGTGTTGAAGCTCCCAATTTAAAAAGGGTAGGTCAAAAGCTGCGTTGTGTATGATTAGTTCTGAGCCTTGTAGAAATGCTATGATTTCATCAATTTTGTCAGCAAAAAGTGGTTTATCTGCCAAAAACTCATTGCTAATTCCATGAACTTGGAAAGCTCCTGCTTCAACTTCAATATCTGGCTTGAAATAAAAGTGAAGATTCTTACCTGTAAGTTTGCGACTGATCATTTCAACAGCCCCAAATTCAATGATGCGATGACCAGCTTTATAGTCAAACCCAGTTGTTTCAGTATCTACAAAAATTTGGCGCATGAAACCTTTCTATTGGTTAGGCAAAATATGGTAGCTATTATAGCCAAGCAAATATTGTTTTGACACAGTAATGTTTAGCAATAGTCACTATAGTTTCTCTTCCTTAAATGCACCATGATTGACAATTAATACCAAGAGCGATTCAATGAATCTAGCGCTAACTCATTAATTTCATGACTTTTATTAGGTAGAGACTTAAGAGTAAAAAGTTTTGTTACTTATGTTGCTGAGTTATAGATTTAATTTATAGCAGATAGCTTATGGCAAGAAAAGGTAAATTAAGTCATTTAAAAACCGTTGTCCAATCTTGCTAGGGATAAAATATTTTCCATTTTGAATAAGCAGCTTGCGATTAATGGCTAGATCTAACGTTTGTTCAATCGTTTCTATTCCTAAACCAGTCGTTTGCTCAAATAAGTCAGTTGAGAATCCATTGTATAAGCGTAGTGCATTGAGCATAAACTCATATGGACGATCTTCTTTCATAATTTGGGATTGCCCATAAGGAAACCTTTTTTCGCTGATATAGAGTGTTGGGTGCTTGCGCTTCCAATAGCGCTTGATGATATTTTGTTGTGGATAACTTATTTTACTGTGAGCGCCTGCACCTATCCCTATGTAATCGCCAAAGTGCCAATAATTAAGGTTATGTTTAGCTTGGAGTGTTTTGCATTTGGCATAAGCAGATGTTTCATATTGATCAAAACCTTGCTCACCAATCAATGCTTTGCCTTGAGTTTCAATTTCATAAAGTAAATCTTCATCTGGCAGCTTAGGTGGTTTCACGGCAAAAGGGGTGTTAGGCTCAAGTGTGAGTTGATACCAGGATAAGTGTGTTGGTTCTAAAGCAATTGCCTGGTTTAAATCATAGATAGCATCTCCAACGCTTTGATTGGGTAAGCCGTGCATAAGGTCAAGGTTAAAGTTATTAAATCCCGCGCATTTTAGCTTTTCTACTGCATGATAGATATTTTGGTCATTATGAATACGACCAAGGATTTGTAGTTTATCATTTTGGAAGCTTTGTACTCCAAGTGATATGCGGTTGATACCCATAGCTTTATAATCACAAAATTTACCATGCTCAATAGTACCTGGGTTAGCTTCCAATGTGATTTCGGTGTTATTGTCGGTAAGGTTGTGTTGATTAAGGTAATCAAAAAATTTAGATAATGTTAGGCTTGGAAATAATGAAGGTGTCCCTCCACCTAAAAAAATGGAGCTAAATTTCCTGTCTTGTAAATCTTGATGATGACTTTCTAAATCACGAATAAGCGTTTGTAGATATTCGTTGGCTGGCAAGGATGTTCTTAATTGATGTGAATTAAAATCGCAATAAGGGCATTTTTTGACACACCAAGGAAAATGAACATAAAGGCTTATAGGTGGAAGTTTTAACATTATTTGGATTGACCAATGCGAATAACAAGTACATCACAGTGCGCGCGTTGCAATACACCATTTGCAGTTGAGCCAATAAAGCGCTCAACACCATAGCGACCATGGCTGCCGATAACAATAATATCACAGTTAAGCTCTTCAGCAAGCTTGACGATTTTGCGCTTTGGTGAACCATGCAATAGATGAAAATCCGCTTCGATGTCAATTTGTGCCTCCAATGCTTTTAAATGCTTCATATTTTCTTCTTCTAGATAATCCTCTAGATCAGAAATAGAAGGAACGCCTGAGGCCATGTAATATGGAATATTTGGTAAAACATTGACTACGCTTAATTTTGCATTATTGCGTTTAGCAAGAGATACGGCTTGTTCAATGACTGGTTGATTGTCGGCGTGTAGATCCGTCGCGAGTAAGATGTGCTTGTAATTTTTCATCAGGAACTCCAAAACTATATTAATGTTGAACGATAAGCATTTTAAAAAACTTCATCTGTAAAAGATAGTGAGAGTTATGGTGAAAAAAATATGATTGTGGTCTATTTCGCCAAATACTAGTTGAAATATAAGGGTTAAAAATTTAAGCTAGCCGCTATCGTTTTAAAGTCAATTCTAGGTAAATGATGATGAATGCGAATATGGGTAAGTTCATGCAACAAGCGCAAAAAATGCAAGAGCAAATGAAAAAAATGCAAGAGGCACAAGAAAGTATAGAGGTAACTGGTGAATCAGGTGTTGGTCTTGTAAAGGTAATTATGACAGGTAAACACGATGTTAAACGTGTTGAAATCGATCCAAGTTTGTTGACAGAGGAAAAAGAAATTTTGGAAGATCTTTTTGCTGCTGCGGTTAATGATGCAGTGCGTAGAATTGAAACAAAGGCTCAAGAAAGCATGGCGCATTTTAGCAAGGGTTTTAATATTCCAGCTGGTTTTAAATTCCCATTCTAATTAATCTGATTTAATTCTTTTGATATGACGCAAAAATTGTTTTCACCTAAGGTAGAAGCCCTGATTGAAGCATTAAAAATATTGCCAGGGGTGGGCAGAAAAAGTGCCCAGAGAATGGCGATTCAGCTGTTAGATAAAAAGCCAGATGCTGCTCAGCAATTAGCTCATAGTATTAGTGAGGCGGTACGTGCTGTAAAACGCTGTACGCAATGTAATATGTTATGCGAAACAGATGTGTGCCATATTTGTGCAAGTCCACGCCGAGACGATACACAACTTTGTGTTGTTGAGAATATGTTGGATATGATGGCAATTGAAAGTACCGCAATTTATTTGGGCAAATATTTTATTTTACATGGACGTATTTCTCCACTAGATGGGATGGGACCTAATGAATTGAAATTACCAAGACTCAAAGCCATTGTACTTCAAAAGCAAATCACTGAGATTGTGATGGCACTTAGTCCATCTGTTGAGGGTGAGACAACGGTACACTTTATTTCAGATATGTTAAAAGTGCACGAGTGTAAGATTACACGCATTGGCTTTGGTGTGCCGTTTGGTGGTGAGCTTGAGTATTTAGATCAAAAAACTTTAACACATGCCTTTAATGCACGCGTAAACTTTTGATTGACTTTTTATGATAAGTACTAGTCTTGCTCTACTTACAATGCTTCTTCATCTTTTTCGCAGGTGCGAATGCGAATGACTTCGTCTAAATGAGTAACAGTGATTTTACCTGAGCCGATTTTATCGCTTTTATTCACCTCAACGATGGCATCAATAAACACATCTTTTTGTGTATCTTTGCAGATTACGTCTATTTTGATCTTCGGCAAAAAATCAACAGCATATTCTGCACCTCGATATAGTTCCGTGTGACCTAATTGACGACCGAAGCCTTTGACTTCCGTCACCGTAATGCCAGATGCGCCTGCAATTAACAAGGCTTCACGAGTGCGATCCAATAAAAAAGGTTTAATATAAGCAGTAATTAGCTTCATGCTCGAATTAATTTATCAATTTGAATGACTATGCTACATTATGCACTATCTATAAGTAAAGAATTAAGAGTCAGCAATGAAAATCAATAGCAAAATTATCGACGATGTTGCCAATAAAATTTCTCATTCCCTTCCTAGTGGAATTAAAAGTATTGCAAGCGAATTTGAAAGCAGTTGTAAAAGCATTCTTAAAGCAAGCTTCGAGAAGTTGGATTTAGTTACACGTGAAGAGTTTGATATCCAAAAAGAGGTTTTATTGAAAACTCGTCAAAAGCTTGAGCAACTCGAAAAGAAAATCGATGAATTGCTTGCTCAACACGATGGCAAATAGGTAGTTTAGATGTCATTGGCTACTGTTTATAGTCGTGCACAACTTGGAATTGAAGCACCTTCTGTCACAGTTGAGGTCCATTTATCGCAAGGTTTGCCAAGCTTGTCTATAGTAGGGCTTCCTGAAGCTGCGGTAAAAGAGAGTAAAGATCGTGTAAGAAGTGCGATCATCAATTCTGGCTTCCAATTTCCAACCAAACGTATCACCATTAACCTTGCTCCTGCTGATTTACCTAAAGAAGGCGGTCGATATGATCTTCCCATTGCTATTGGTATTTTACTTGCTTCCAAGCAAATCATAGCACCTGAAGTCTTGGAATATGAGTTTGCGGCTGAGCTTTCGCTTTCAGGGAAGCTGCGTCCAATAAAAGGCATGCTCCCTTTTGCTATTCAATGCTTAAAGAGTAGTCGCAGTCTAATATTTGCACTAAAAAACCAAGAAGAAGTGGCGCTTGTTCCCAATATGTGTGCTTACTCTGCCAAAAACCTACAAGAAGTTGTTTTGCATTTATCTAGGACTCAACTGCTAAATAAGTTGACTTTGTCCGAAAAGCAAATGAGTACACAAAGGCTGTTAGATTTAGCAGATGTTAAGGGGCAATTTCAAGCAAAACGCGCTCTTGAAATTGCAGCTGCGGGTGGGCATAACCTATTGTTTGTTGGACCGCCTGGTACTGGAAAAACAATGCTAGCTTCTCGCTTTAATACCATATTGCCAGCATTGACGATGGATGAGGCATTAAGTACAGCAATGATTGCCTCAATTAAGGGTATGAGCAATATTGCAGAGCGTTTTTATGAGCGTCCATTTCGTGCGCCGCACCACACGTCATCTGCGATTTCCCTTGTTGGTGGAGGTACTAATCCCAAACCGGGTGAGATTTCTTTAGCACACAATGGTGTGTTGTTTTTGGATGAGCTACCAGAATTTGATCGACATGTATTGGAAGTTCTACGTGAACCATTGGAATCTGGCACAATTATTATCTCTCGCGCCAACGCTCAAGTTGAGTATCCTGCTAAATTTCAGCTTATTGCAGCGATGAATCCTTGTCCTTGTGGTTTTTTAGGCTCACAAGTAAAGTCCTGTAAAGATACGGATGTTCAGATAAAACGTTATCAACAAAAACTCTCAGGACCTTTACTGGATCGAATTGATTTACAGGTAGAAGTGTTAGAAGTTGATCATCACACTTTAACTAATATAGATCGTCAAGTTTCAAGTGCTGAAATAAAAGCGCGTGTTACGGTAGCACGTGCACGTCAGCTTAAGCGCCAAAATAAAATTAATGCCGAACTTCAAGGCAAGGAAATTGATCAATTTTGTGTTTTAGGTAATAATGAGCGGCTGTTATTGGCGGATGCCATACAAAAGCTTGGATTGTCGGCAAGAGGGTATCACCGTATCTTAAAAATTGCCCGTACTATTGCTGACTTAGAGACCGCAGATTTGATTAGCAAACAACAAATTCAAGAGGCAATTAGCTATCGCAAATTTGAACGTTTTCGTCAATAACATAAACATGAATAAAAATGGTAGTGTAGATGAAAAAAATTAGTTCACAGTTATTAGTCTTTATACTGTATTTATGGAGCAGACTCAGCTTTGGTATGGCGCAACGTATTGGCTGGGTGATTGGATCATTATTTTATTACTTTAATAATAATATGCGTAGAGTAGCAAGTATTAACATTGATAAATGCTTTCCTGATCTAAGTGTTTATCACAAAAAGCGTTTGTTGAAAAAAACGCTTCAGCAAACGTGCATGACAGGCGCTGAAATGCCTGCTATTTTATTCAAAAGTCCTCAAAAGCTATTGCAACAAATTCGTGTGACCCATGGCGATAAACTGATGCAAAAGCTCTATGAAGAGGCGCGTGGAGTGATGGTGTTAGGGCCGCACATTGGTAGTTATGAAATAGGTTCTATGTTTTACCCAAATAGTTATCCTGCGGCAATGCTTTATACTCCACCCAAGATCAAGACTTTGGATCGACTCATTTTACGTGCACGTTCACGCCTATGCAAAAACATGTCTCCTGCTAGTCACAAGGGTGTCAAAATGCTGTTTAAAGCACTTGCCAATAAAGAAGTCATTGCGATGCTAACCGATCAAGTGCCAGTCGATGCAGGCGGCACTTACGTTGATTTCTTTGGTCATCCTGCTAAAACTATGAACTTTCCAACGAAGTTATACCAAAAGCTTAAACCTGCTGTTGTCTTGAGTTATGTTGTTAGAAATGGTATCGGTAAAGGTTCTACTTTATTTATTGAGGATCTTGAACCTTTGATCAAAAAATATGAAATGCTAGATGATATTGAAGACCCTGTAGCATATGCTTTTAGTAAGCGTTTTGAAGAAATCATTCGCCAATATCCAGAGCAATATCAATGGACTTATAAACGCTTTAAATATCATCCAGATGGTTTGGACTACTACAAGAAGGATAAAAAATGAGAACCTTATTTTTGGATGCGTTGCTTGGCAAGCCCGTTGAACAAACGCCACTTTGGATTATGCGTCAAGCGGGTCGTTACTTGCCTGAGTATCGTAAAACGCGTGCCAAGTTTAATGACTTTATGCAGATGTGTCGTAATTCTGAGGCTTGCTGTGAAGTGGCTTTACAACCACTAGATCGTTATGAACTTGATGCTGCTATTGTTTTCTCGGATATTTTAACCATACCTGAAGCAATGGGTATGGAACTTAAATTTATCTCAAGCAAAGGTCCTGTTTTTCCAACACCACTTACCACACAAAAAGATATTGATGGATTGGATGACAAAAATGCGCTAGAAAAACTCAAATATGTGATGGATGCAGTTTCTACTACCAAATTAGCTGTAAAGAATCGAGTTCCTTTAATTGGTTTTAGTGGTAGTCCTTGGACGCTTGCAGCTTACATGGTTGAAGGTCAAGGGTCAAAGCAATTTACTGAGATTAGAAAAATGCTCTATAGTGTACCTTTTTTACTCCACACTCTGCTCAAAAAATTAGCTCATATCGTGACTGATTATTTAGATCAACAGATCCAAGCGGGTGCCGATGCAATCATGATTTTTGATACCTGGGGTGGTGTTTTGACTGAAAAAAGTTATGCACTTTTCTCATTAAATTACATGCGACACATTATTGCTGAACTTAAAGAACGTCATCCAAATGTGCCTGTTACGCTATTTACTAAAGGGGGTGGTTTATGGTTAGATCAGCTAGTGCAGGTAAACTGCAGTGGTGTGGGGATTGACTGGAGTATAGACATAATGCGTGCACGTGGTCTTGTTGCTGACAAAGTTGCCTTACAGGGAAACCTTGACCCAGCTGTGCTTTACGGTGATCATAACAGCATTCGTAATCAAGTAAAATATATTGTCGAAAGCCAGAAATGTCATTCTAAATTTGTGTTTAATCTTGGTCATGGTATTTATCCGGACATTGACCCAGATAAAGTAAAAACAATGGTTAATGCTGTACGTGAGTTTGGCATGAAATAGAAAAACGACTAACTTTAACAATTATTAGCGTTCTTAACAAACAAAATAACAACTGAGTTAATATGAAAAGAGTAAAACGATTTGAATTTAAGCGCAATCCAGAAACAGGTGAGATGTGGGTTGAAACAGACTTGCAAGGCAAGAGCTTATTAACACTACCTTCCTTAAATAAAGGAACGGCTTTCTCAGAGCGTGAGCGTGAAGAGTTTGGACTCTTGGGTAAGCTACCTTTCCAGATTGAATCATTAGAAGAGCAAAAAACACGTGCTTATCAACAGTACAAATCTTTTCGCAGCAATATTGGGCGCCATAGTTTTTTAAAGAACCTGCATAATATCAATGAAACTTTGTTTTATCGCTTGGTGCGTGATAATTTAAATGAGATGTTGCCTATTATCTATACGCCAACTGTAGGTGAAGCAGTCATGCACTATAGTGAAAAATTCTTATCACCTAGGGGTTTATATGTTGCCTATCCTGATCGCTATAAAATGCGCGAGATTTTACATAATCGTACTAACTCCGATATCGATATTATAGTTGTCAGCGATGCTGAAGGGGTGCTTGGTATAGGTGACCAAGGTGTTGGAGGTATTGAAATTCCTGTTGCTAAACTCATGGTTTATACCTTATGCGCTGGAATTAATCCTGGTAGATATTTACCTGTTTTTTTGGATGCTGGAACTAATAACAAGCATCTGCTTGAAGATCCTTTATATCTTGGGTGGCGACATGAACGTGTGCGTGGTGAAAAGTATGATGAAATGGTTCAGTTGTTTATTGAGGCGGTCAAAGCCGAAATGCCTGATACATTTTTGCACTGGGAGGATTTTGGACGAGACAACGCACGTAAAAATTTACTCAAATACCAAAATGAAATCTGTAGCTTTAATGATGATATGCAAGGTACAGCTGCAGTTGCACTAGCCGCATTAATTTCAGCTTCCAAACATGCGAATATTGAGTTTTGTGATCAAAAATTTGTCATTTTTGGTTCAGGGACCGCGGGGATTGGAATTGCGGATGAAATTGTGAACGCTTTGGTTCGTTTAGGGTTTACCAAGCAGCAAGCTTATGATCATTTTTGGTGTATTGATAAAGATGGACTTCTCATCGACGATCAGCAAATGATGGATTTCCAGCGTCCTTATGCGCGCACGCGCGAATTAGTGAAAGACTGGTCACACGATGAACAAGGCCGCATTTCACTTCTTGAAGTTGTTAAACAAGCTAAACCGACTACCCTTATTGGTTGTTCTAGTGTCGCCAACGCCTTTAGTGATGACGTCATCCTTGAAATGGCAGACAACATTGAGCGCCCAATTATTTTTACCCTTTCTAATCCCACCAGTCGATGTGAGCGTATCCCACAAGACATTATTCGTTTAACTGAAGGTCGGGCTTTAATTGCAACGGGTAGTCCTTTTGATGACGTTGGCTACAAAGGTAAGGTATATCGCATTGCGCAATCTAACAATGCACTTGTTTTTCCTGGAATTGGTCTAGGTATTGTTGCCATTCAAGCCAAACGGTTTACTGAAAATATGCTATGGGCAGCCTGTAAAGCTTTGGCAAATTATTCTACGCAAGATGACGATGCGTTGTTACCAAAGCTAAGTGAAGCATATAGCGTGAGTCGTCAAGTTGCTTTTGCTGTTGCTCGTCAAGCTATTGAAGATGGTGTTGCTGAAGATGTTGATGATATTTGGCGCAAGATTGATCATGTAATTTGGGAACCAAAATATTATCCATATTATGTCTTTAAAGAAAACTGATTTTAAAAACGTTGTCAAAACAATTTGCGTGTAATCGAAAGTGTAGCAACTTTTGCTTAATAGAGAGGAGTAAAACTGCTTAACCATTTCAAGCAAGATGTGCATAATATTAAGCGTTTTAAATAAACAAACGAATTTAGTTATGGCAAGAAGATATTTTGGTACCGATGGCGTGCGCGGGGAAGTAGGAAAAGCACCAATGACAGTTGAGTTTGCAACAAAGCTTGGCAACGCAGTTGGTCAAGTATTACAAAACGCTAATCAAAAAAAAATAAAAGTGGTGATAGGACAGGATACCAGGCGTTCATCCGATATGTTAAAAACAGCTTTTATTGCAGGTATCACCGCCACAGGCGTCGATGTGATCAATCTGGGTGTGGTGCCAACTCCGGTTGTCGCATTCATGGTGAGTGAGCTTGATGCTGATGCAGGCGTAGTGTTAAGCGCGTCACATAATCCATATTATGACAATGGAATTAAGCTTTTCTCTAAAAAAGGGTATAAGTTAGCAGACGAGTTTGAATATGAGATTGAGCAGTATATTGATAATGACTTTTTTTACTATCATCCACAAGGTAAATTTGGTGAGATGTCTAGTCAAGTCAATCAAATCGAGCCATATATTGTACATTGCTTGAAACACTTTACTGATAAAATTAACTTAGCAGATAAAAAAATTATCTTAGATTGCGCTAATGGTGCGCTTTATCGTACAGCACGTGAAGTATTTAAGTGTTTAGAACTTAATGTAATTGAGATCGCATCAAAACCAGATGGCTTAAATATCAATAAAAATTGTGGTGCAGTTCACCTTGATGCTTTAAAAACTGCGGTAGTCAATGAGTTTGCTGATCTTGGTATTGCATTTGATGGTGATGGTGATAGGTTAATGCTGGTGGATGAATCAGGTTGTGTAGTCGACGGTGATGATATCTTATTGTTGCTTGCAAGATATCCAGCGATTAGTCAAAGTGACAATGGTATCGTTGGTACGGTGATGACAAATTTAGCAATTGAGCAGCAGCTGGCTAAGCTAAATATTGTGTTTGAGCGTGCCAAGGTTGGAGATCGTTATGTAATGGAAAAGCTATTACAAAATAACTGGATGTTGGGTGGAGAGTCATCAGGACACATTATTAATTTACATTACAATACAACGGGTGATGGTTTGATGGCAGCCTTGCAAGTGTTGGCGATTTTAAGTCAAACTAATCAGAGTTTATCAAGCTTAATTGATGTGCAAAAAATGCCGCAGGCGATGATCAACGTACCGTTAACAAGGAAACTAGATGCCAATGACATGAGTTTGTTAATAGAAGATGTAAGCTTTACTGAAAAAGCCTTGGCAGAAGATGGACGCGTGGTATTGAGACCCTCTGGAACAGAGCCCGTATTAAGGGTTATGGTTGAAGCAAAGTCGCAAGAGCTGGCTGTGGAATGGGTGAATTATTTGGTTGAGAAAGTTAAACAAAAGATTAAATAGTTGGAGTTGAGTATGAGAAGACAAATTATTATTGGAAACTGGAAAATGAACGGTTCGTTGTTATCCATAAAAAGCTTGTGTGAATCATTAACTAAACTCGCACATGAGTCAGACGTGGCAGATATTGCAGTGTGTGTGCCCAGCATTTATTTACCTTATGTGCAAACTAATCTTAAAAACATATGTTTGGGCGTACAAAACGTAAGCCAATATAACAATGGTGCATATACGGGAGAAATTAGCACAACGATGTTACAAGACTTTAATTGTCGATATGTCATCGTCGGTCATTCTGAGCGCAGAGCATTTTTTGGAGAAACAGATGAAGATGTTGCCAATAAGACCAAGCAAGTAGTGCAAGCAGGTTTAACGGCTATTGTTTGTGTTGGTGAAACATTGGAGGAGCGTACAACGGGTAATTTACAGTCAATTTTAGCCAGACAATTACAAGTCGTATTAAATAAATTATCGACAAAAGAGCTTGAAAAACTGATTATTGCCTATGAACCTGTCTGGGCAATTGGCACGGGTTTAGCAGCAACAGCCCATCAAGTTCAAGATGTACATCGCTATTTGCGCAAGATTGTCACAAACTTTGATGAAGAGCTTGCTAAAAACATCAAAATTATATATGGTGGCAGCCTAAAACCATCTAACGCAAGTGAACTACTAAGCTTGGAAGATGTAGATGGTGGGTTAATAGGTGGTGCTTCTTTGAACGGGAAGGACTTTGGTCAAATTATTAAGCAGGCAAAAAAAATATAATGTTAGCATTGGTTATAACCATACATATAATTGTTGCTGTTCTAATCGTAGGATTGATTTTATTACAGCAAGGCAAGGGCGCAACTATGGGAGCATCCTTTGGTTCAGGAGCATCACAAACTATTTTTGGAAGCAGAGGCGCGGCCCCTTTTATGTTTAAGCTTACTGCATTTTTAGTAGCAATTTTCTTTGTCACAAGTGTTGGTTTAAGCTATATTGGCAAACGTACAGCTGAGAATAGAGCATTGGCTGGTCAATCTTCAGCGGGTGTGACTCAAGCGGATTATCAAAAGCAGCAAGCTCAACAGCAAGCGCTCATTGACCAAGCAAAAGCAACAGTTGAGAAGCAAACTCCAAAACCTGATTCATTAAATATGAATGACTTATTGCAAACCTCAGCAGTTACTACTGATAACACACCTAAAGATGCTACTTACAAAAAACCCTCAGAAAGTGAAAAACACCTGTAAAAGTTAAAGGTTCAGCTGCCTCGAAATAAGTTTTATTGCCAAAGTGGTGGAATTGGTAGACACGCCATCTTGAGGGGGTGGTGAGTATCACTCGTGCGGGTTCGAGTCCCGCCTTTGGCACCAAAAAATAAAAGGAAATAAGCATGTTGCAATATAGTGTGTACCATGAGTTTTTACCGATTTTAATCTTTTTTATTATCGCCATATGTATTGCAATCGCAATGGCTGTAGGTGGTAAAGTTCTTTCCATTATCGTTGGAGTACATAAACCTAATCCGGAAAAAAATGCACCTTTTGAGTGTGGGTTCTCTGAGTTTGAAGATGCGCGCATCAAATTTGATGTGCGTTTTTATTTAGTGGCAATACTCTTCTTAGTCTTTGATTTAGAGGTCGCATTTATGATTCCATGGGGGGTGCTTGTCAGGGACAGTGCAGCAGGTGGCATATCTTGGGCTGCTTTTATTGCGATGATGGTTTTCTTATTTATCTTACTCGTAGGTTTTATCTATGAATGGAAAAAAGGAGCGCTAGAATGGGAGTAGAAGAAAACTTAAATAGTAATAAAGGCTTTATTACTGCCAGTGCTGATTCTTTGGTTAACTGGGTGCGCACAGGTTCTTTGTGGCCAGTGACATTTGGTTTGGCTTGTTGTGCGGTTGAAATGATGCATTCAGGTGCATCGCGATATGATCTAGATCGTTTTGGTATTGTATTTCGTCCTAGTCCCCGTCAATCAGATGTGTTAATCGTTGCTGGCACCTTGTGTAATAAAATGGCACCCGCTTTACGTAAAGTATATGAGCAAATGCCAGACCCAAAATGGGTGATTTCGATGGGGTCGTGTGCTAATGGTGGTGGCTATTACCATTATTCTTATTCTGTCGTTAGAGGTTGTGACCGTATTATGCCAGTTGATATTTATGTTCCTGGTTGTCCACCAACCGCGGAAGCACTTATTTATGGTATTATTCAATTGCAAAATAAGATCAAACGAACCAATACGATTGCGAGGAAATAACGATGTCCTTAACGCAGGAATTTATTGATGATTTAACAAAAGACTTTGGTGGAAAGTTAGTCTCTATCACTTATGCTTATGGAGAATTTACTGCTGAGGTTCATAAATCAAACCTGATTAAGGTGATGACGCGTTTAAAGAATATATTTAAGTTTGAACAATTAATCGATATATCAGGCGTGGATTATCTTTGTTATGGTGAAGATGAATGGAAAACAGAAAGTTCTACCAGTACTGGTTTTTCGCGTGGTATGGTAACAGGCGAGCTTTTACACAAAAAACTCAACAAAGGTAAAAAGCGTTTTGCAGTTGTGTATCATTTGATGAGTTTGGCGCTTAATATTCGTCTACGTATTAAAGTATTTTTAGATGAACATGATTTGATGTTGCCCAGCGTAGTTGACATATGGTCTTCAGCAAATTGGAATGAGCGCGAGGCTTTTGACATGTTTGGTTTTGTTTTTATTGGTCATCCTGATTTGCGTCGTATTCTGACTGATTACGGCTTTGTGGGTTACCCCTTTAGAAAAGACTTTCCGCAAAGTGGCTATGTTGAGATGCGTTATGACGAAGTGCAAAAACGTGTGGTGTATGAACCCGTTGAAATTGATCCGCGTATCAACACACCAAAGGTTATCCGTCAAGATAATCGCTATTTAAATGAACAATAATTGAGCGTTGTTATGGCAGAATTTAAAAACTATACAATGAACTTTGGTCCAGTGCATCCAGCCGCACATGGCGTGTTGCGTTTGGTTTTAGAACTAGACGGTGAAGTCGTTGTTCGCGCTGATCCACACATTGGTCTTTTACACCGTGGCACCGAGAAACTTGCAGAATCTAAACCATATAATCAAAGTATTGGCTATATGGATCGCTTAGACTATGTTTCAATGATGTGTAATGAGCATGCCTATGTATTGGCAATTGAAAAGCTTTTGGTTATTGAAGTGCCTAAACGTGCTCAATACATTCGAGTGATGTTTGCCGAGATTACGCGTATTTTAAATCACTTATTGTGGACGGCAGCAAATAGTCTTGACTTAGGTGCAATGACGATGTTCTTATATGCATTTCGTGAGCGTGAAGACTTGTTTGATTGCTATGAAGCAGTATCAGGAGCAAGAATGCATGCAACTTACTTTCGCCCTGGCGGAGTGGTGCGTGATCTACCGTTGCAAATGCCAAAATATGAGAAATCTCGTTTTACTTCTAAACGTAAACTCAAAGCAATTAATAAAAATCGCCAAGCTTCTCTCTTAGACTTTATTTGGGATTTTACGGAACGCTTTCCAAAATGTATTGATGAGTATGAAAATCTTTTAACCAATAATCGAATTTGGAAGCAGCGTACAGTTGGTATTGGGGTGGTTAGCGCTGAACGAGCAAAAGCATTAGGCTTTGGAGGCCCTATGCTTAGAGCTTCAGGTATCGCCTGGGATTTGCGTAAAAAGCAACCATATGATGTTTATGATGAGGTGGAATTTGATATTCCGATTGGCAGTCATGGTGACTGCTATGATCGTTATTTAGTGCGCATGGCTGAGATGCGTGAATCAAATAAAATCATTCGTCAGTGTGTGAAATGGTTGCGTGAAAACGAAGGACCTGTAATGACGCCAAACCATAAGGTAACACCGCCTAAGCGTGACGAAATGAAAAACAGTATGGAAGCCTTGATTCACCATTTTAAACTGTTCTCCGAAGGCTATTGTGTGCCAGAAGGTGAAGTGTACGTAGGGACAGAGCATCCGAAGGGTGAGTTTGGCATTTATTTAGTATCAGATGGTGCAAATAAACCCTATCGTGTCAAAATACGTGCACCAAGTTTTACTCATTTAAGTTCAATGAATGAAATGTTAAGTGGTCATATGTTGTCAGATGTACCAGCCATTATTGCCACGCAAGATATCGTATTTGGCGATGTAGATAGATAATTGGGATTGCCATATGTTAGAAAAAAAACAAATTTTTCCAGGTCACATTACTGAGTTGCTAGAAAACTGGGAAAAACGTTACCCAAAAGATCAACAAAGATCGGTGATTATTCCAGGTTTGCATATATTGCAGGACCATAACAACGGCTATTTGACGATAGAGCTCATGGATAAATTGGCGCAATATTTGTCTGTTCCTGTAGCACATGTTTATGAAGTGGCAACTTTCTACAGTATGTATGATTTACAAAAAGTAGGTCGGCATAAGCTTAATGTGTGCACAAATTTATCTTGTATGCTCAATGGTGCTAAAAAAATTATGACGCATATTGAAAATCGATTGGGCATCAAAGCAGGTGAAACAACGCCTGACGGGCGTATAACACTTAAGTCTGTTGAGTGCCAAGGTGCTTGCTGTGGTGCGCCCATGCTTGAAGTTGATAAGGTTTTTTATGAAAATCTAACGATCGGAAAAGTTGATCAATTACTAGATTCTTTGGAGTAGCAAATGGCGAATGAAGTTTGTTTTAGAACACTCCACCTTGAGCGACCTTGGTCGCTTAAATCATATGAGTCAGTTGGTGGTTACTCATATTGGAAGAAGATTTTAGATGAGAAAATCCCACCTGAACAGATTATTGAAGAGCTCAAAAAATCTGGACTGCGTGGTCGCGGTGGAGCGGGTTTCCCTGCTGGACTTAAGTGGAGTTTTATGCCACGTAACTTACCAGGGCAAAAATATGTTGTTTGTAATTCAGATGAAGGAGAACCAGGTACGTGCAAAGATCGTGAAATCCTGCGCAACAATCCCCATCAATTGATTGAAGGCATGGCAATTGCAGGTTATGCCACGGGTGCAAGTGTTGGTTACAATTATATTCGTGGTGAGTTTTATGAACCGATTGCACGTTTTGAAGCTGCACTCAATGAAGCAAGAGCGATGGGGTTAATTGGTTTTAACATAAGAAGCTCTGGGATTGATTTTAACCTTTATTGTTCCATTGGAGCAGGTGCCTATATTTGTGGTGAAGAAACTGCACTTTTAAACTCCTTAGAGGGTAAGAAAGGTCAGCCTCGATTTAAGCCACCATTTCCTGCGAATAAAGGCTTATATGGTTGTCCGACTAATATCAATAATACTGAAACCTATGCTTCAGTTCCACCGATTCTAGAACATGGTGGAGAGTGGTTTCAGAAACTCGGTACTGAGAAAAGTGGTGGTACCAAGCTTTTTTGTGTATCAGGTCACGTTAATCAACCAGGGGTATTTGAGGTAGGCTTAGGTATTCCATTTAAAGACTTGTTGGCAATGGCAGGTGGTGTTCGTAGTGGTAAAAAGATTAAAGCAGTTATTCCAGGTGGAAGTTCCTGTAAAATTTTGACGGGTGAAGAAATGCTTGCACTGACGATGGACTATGAAGCAATTGCTCAGGCAGGCTCTATGCTGGGATCAGGTGCGGTAGTCGTCTTAGATGAAGATACGTGCATGGTTGAGCTTCTAGCACGGTTGGCCGATTTTTATTATGAAGAATCATGTGGTCAGTGTACCCCATGTAGAGAAGGGACAGGTTGGATGGCGCGTACACTTGAGCGAATATTGCACGGTGAAGGCAGATTAGAGGATATTAATAACTTGATTCGTGTGGCCTCCAATATTGAAGGAAATACGATTTGTGGTTTGGGTGATGCAGCAGCTTGGCCGGTCCAAAGTTACCTTAAGAAATTCAGACATGAATTTGAATATATGATTGAGAATAAACGTAGTATTGTCGCGGTTTAGATAATTTTGAGTAAGAAGAATTTAAAGTAAAGTTAAGGGTGAGTCCCGTGTCAGAAAAAGAAACACCAAAACAATTGAGCATTGAAATAAATGGTCAAAACTATCTAGCACATCCTGGTGAGATGGTCATTCAGGTGGCAGATAGGCATGGTATTTATATTCCACGTTTTTGCTATCATAAAAAGCTTTCAATTGCAGCAAATTGCAGAATGTGTTTAGTAGAAATAGCAGGTGCCAGAAAGCCGTCTCCAGCATGTGCAACGCCAATCATGGATGGTATGAAAATATTCACAAAATCACCTACAACGATTGCATATCAGAAGAGCGTGATGGAGTTTCTGCTAATTAATCATCCATTGGATTGTCCGATTTGCGATCAAGGTGGTGAATGTGAACTGCAAGATATCGCAATGGGTTATGGTAGTGATGCTTCTAAGTATAGTGAAACCAAACGTGCCTTTGATGATCCAAGTTTAGGTCCATTGGTGGCAACCGATATGACGCGTTGTATTCAGTGTACGCGTTGTGTGCGATTTGGTGAAGAAATAGCAGGGGATAAGGAATTAGGTGCAATGGGGCGTAGCGATCACATGGAGATTAGCACTTATGTTGCAAAAACAGTCAACTCTGAGTTATCAGGTAATATCATCGATCTGTGTCCAGTTGGTGCGTTGACCTCTAAACCATTTAGATTTAATGCTCGTGCATGGGAATTACTGCAGTACTCAACGATTTCGGGTGCAGATGCAGTGGGTGCTAATATTTATGCGCATGTAAGACGCAATCAAATTATGCGTGTGATACCAAAAGAAAATGATGAATTAAATGAAACTTGGCTTGCCGACAAAGATCGTTTTTATTATACAGGCGTTTATAGTGAAGATCGTGTGACTTCACCAATCATTAAGAAAAATGGACATTGGATCGAAGTATCATGGGAAGAAGCGCTTGATTTTGTGAAGGTTGCAATTGAGCACACAAAAGAAAATGAAGGTGTTAATACCATTTCAGCCTTAGCATCTGAGTCAGCAACAACAGAAGAATTGTATCTATTGCAAAAGCTCATTCGTAAACTTGGTTCGAATAACATTGAAACACGCTTAAAACAAGGATCAAATGCTAAAAAATTACATACAGGAGTCGGTTTTGATTGCAGTTTTGCGGAGATTGAACAATCGGATACAATTTTATTGCTTGGAAGTTACTTGCGCAAGGAAATCCCATTAATTAATCATCGCGTGCACAAAGCAGCAAAAAATGGTGCTAAGGTGTTAGCTATAAATAGCCAATATTACAGCTTTAATTATGAAATTCAAACCACATGTGTAGAAGCCAATGAATTCGTTTATGCTTTAGCAAGTTTGGTTAAAGCAATTGCCCAAAAGGTTGCTACCCCAATTCAGTCTGAAACTGTAAAATCAGTTATTGATGCAATTGAGGTTTTCCCTGAAATTGAACACATTGCAGCTGAGCTTGGATGTTGTAAGAATCCTTTACTGATATTAGGTTTTGATGCTATTTTAAATAAGGATTTTGCTGAAATTTATGCACTTTTCTTTGAGCTTAAACATTTACTTAATGCTAAAGGTGGTGTGTTGAGTATGGGGGCAAATAGCAAAGGCGCACTTTTAGCAGGTGCCTCAGTAGATTACTCACCAGGTGGCGAAGAAAATCTGCAACATGGTTTAGCACTACATGATATGTTGAGTAGTAAAACTAAGCTTATGCTAAGCTTTGGCATTGAGCCTGAGTTAGATTGTATTGCTGGTAGTAAAGTGCTAAATGCATTAAAAGAGATTGATATCGTGGTTGCTTTCTCTGCTTATGCTAATGAAGCCATGCGTGAATATGCTGATATTATTTTACCAATCACAACGCACTTTGAAACCGATGGTTCATTTGTGAATATTAATGGTCAAACCCAGCGCTTTAAAGCGGTAATATCTCCATATGAAGATAGTAAACCATTGTGGAAGGTACTGCGTGTATTAAGTAATTTATTAGCTATAGAAGGTTTTGATTACCAGACGTTAGATGAGGTTTATGCTGAGTATGCAGCCATTGAAAAAGTAGCACCTGTGCCGGTTATAGATGATTATTTAAAGAATGGATTGCCAAATTTGGCAGAAGGTTATTCGATTTTACCAACTGTTTCAATGTATAGTACATCAAGCACATTAAGGCGTGCGAAGCCATTGCAGAATACTCAAGATGCGATGTACTATAAAGCGGTAAGGTTGTCAGCTAAGTTTGCTGTAGATAAAGGTATCGTTGACCAAACTGAAGTAAGCATTGGTATATCTGATCAATTTTACCAATTACCGATTGTGATAGATGAAAATTTAGCT
Organism: Candidatus Nebulibacter yamunensis; assembly: GCF_024208055.1. Lineage (NCBI taxonomy): Bacteria > Pseudomonadati > Pseudomonadota > Gammaproteobacteria > Thiotrichales > Francisellaceae > Candidatus Nebulibacter > Candidatus Nebulibacter yamunensis. The sequence goes on along the minus strand of NZ_JAMBMW010000012.1, from coordinate 8,082 downwards.
CAAAACACGATAGTAATTCCGTTCCAACTTCTGTCTCCTTGTAGTAAAAATTTAGCAAATGTTACAATTGCTGTAGTTAAAAATGAAGTGGTGGACATATGATTTTAGATATTATTTGGATCGTTTTGAAGATTTTATTGATAGTCATCCCATTGATACTTGTTGTTGCTTATTACACTTATGCTGAACGTAAAGTGATCGGTTATATGCAGGATCGTATAGGTCCAAATAGAGTGGGTTCGTTTGGTCTTTTACAGCCAATTGTTGATGCAATTAAGCTTTTATTAAAAGAGATTATTATTCCTGCGAAATCAAACCGATATTTATTTTTTATTGCGCCGATGTTGGCTTTTGCTCCAGCTTATACTGCTTGGGCGGTTGTGCCATTTGGTCAAGGAGTTGTGTTAGCAAATATTAATGCAGGTGTGCTATATATTTTGGCGATGACTTCGATTGCAGTATATGGGGTGATTATTGCCGGCTGGGCTTCTAACTCGAAATATGCGATGTTTGGAGCATTACGTGCGGCAGCGCAAGTGGTCTCATATGAACTTGCAATGGGCTTTGCGATTATTGGTGTGCTGATTGCTGCTGGCTCCTTGAACCTAAGCACGATTGTCGAAACGCAAAAAGGTGGCTTTTGGCATTGGTATTTTATTCCACTTTTCCCGCTTTTCATTATTTATTTTATTGCAGGAGTCGCTGAAACTGGGCGTGCGCCATTTGATGTGATTGAGGGGGAGTCTGAAATTGTAGCGGGTCACCATGTCGAATACTCAGGTGCACGCTTTGCGCTATTCTTCTTGGCAGAATATGCCAATATGATTTTGATCAGCTTATTAACAGCTGTTTTTTTCCTAGGCGGCTGGATGTCACCATTTGAGCAGATTCCGGTGTTGGATAAATTCTTTAACTTTGTGCCGGGTATAATTTGGCTATTCTTAAAGACAGGGGTATTTATGTTTATGTATCTTTGGATTCGTGCTACTTTTCCAAGATACCGTTATGATCAATTAATGCGTTTGGGTTGGAAGATTTTTATTCCAGTTACCCTAGTATGGGTAATTGTAGTTGCTTTCATGGTTAAACTTGGCTTAAGCCCTTGGTGGTAGGAGAGGAGGTTTAGATATGTTTAAAACAATTAAACGTTATTGTCAGACTTTCTTGCTGTGGGAGTTAGTAAAAGGTCTTAAGATTACAGGTAAGCATCTTTTTACGCGCAAGGTAACCGTGCAATATCCTGATGAAAAAACACCACAATCAGGTCGTTTTCGTGGTTTACATGCTTTACGTCGTTATGAAAATGGTGAAGAGCGTTGTATTGCATGTAAATTGTGTGAAGTGGTATGTCCTGCTTTGGCAATTACAATAGAAGCAGCGCCGCGCAAAGATGGTTCAAGGCGCACCACAAAATATGAAATTGACTTATTTAAATGTATTTTTTGTGGCTTGTGCGAAGAATCTTGTCCTGTCGATTCTATTGTTGAAACACGTATATTTGAGTATCACTTTGAGAATCGTGGTGAAAATATCATGACAAAAGCAAAACTGTTGGCAATTGGAGATCAGTATGAACAGGAGATTGCCAGGGATCGTGAAGTGGACAAGGCATTTAGATAGGAGCCAAGATGAGCGTTAACATTATATTTTACGTTTTTGCAACCCTCACTGTTTTAGGTGCTTTGCTGGTGATTAGTGCTAAAAACCCAGTGCGAGCAGTAATTGCTAAGGTATTTACTTTCTTTGCAGCAGCGGGGGTGTGGTTAACTATGCAACAAGAATACTTGGCTTTACTTTTAATCGTTGTTTATGTCGGTGCGGTTTTGGTTATGTTCTTGTTTGTGGTGATGATGCTTGATATCGATATCATCATTAAGCAAAAAAAGCTTGTTTTCTATTGGCCGATTGTAATTGTGCTTTGTGTTTGTTTGGCTGTGTTGATTTCAATTGTGGCGACACATACGTTTAGCGGTAAAGTGCTCACAGGGGGATTAGGTACAGTTGAAAACCTAGGACGTGAGCTGTTTTCTGATAAATATCTCTATACTTTTGAGCTTGCAGGTATGATTTTGTTAGCTGCAATGGTTGCGGCTATCACGCTTACTTTCCGTGGTAAAAAACCAGGTAATAAATCTATGAACCCCGCATTACAAATCAAAACTCAGGCTAAAGATCGTTTGACAATGGTTAAAATGAAGTCTGAAAAGACTAATAAGGGAGAACCTAAATGACAAGTATTCCTGTGCCCTTAACGCATTATCTTATTTTTAGTGCCATTATTTTTTCACTGAGTGTTGCTGGTATTATCATCAATCGTCGTAACTTGTTGATCTTATTGATGTCAATAGAGTTAATGTTATTGGCGATAAATACGAATTTTATTGCCTTTTCAAGTATGCTAAAGCAAAACACAGGTGAGGTGTTTGTATTCTTCATTTTAACTGTTGCAGCAGCAGAAGCAGCGATTGGTTTAGCGATTGTTGTGGTGTTATTTAGAACACGTAAGACAATTGATGTTGGTCAACTTAATACACTAAAAGGTTAGGTCAATGGGTATTGATTTTATTATTGCTATCATCATTTTGGCGCCAGCATTTGGTGCAATTGCGGCGGGCTTTTTTGCTAAGAAAGTCCAGCCTATTGGTGTGAATTGCATTACCATTGGCTTGGTTGGGTTGTCGTTTATTCTAAGTGTGGTCTTAGCTTTAGGCGTGTATCTAAATAATGCTGTTTATACAGCAACTTATTTTAACTGGGCCCTTTTTCCAAGTTTAGGCATGAAAGTAAGCTTCACTGTCGATAGACTTTCTGCTTTTATGATGGTAATTGTGACTTTCGTATCAGCTTTAGTCCATATCTATTCAGTTGGTTATATGCGTGGTGAAGCAGGTTATGCGCGCTTCTTTGCTTACATTTCAGGCTTTACTTTTGCTATGTTGTGCTTAGTCATGGGTAATAACTTTTTATTACTTTTCTTTGGTTGGGAAGGTGTTGGTCTATTCTCGTATTTGCTTATTGGTTATTACTTTGATAAAGACTCAGCCAATGAGGCAAGTTTACGTGCATTTATTATTAATCGGGTTGGTGACCTTGGCTTTTTATTAGGCATTGCTGCGGTCATTTACTACTGCAATTCCATTGATTATAGTACGGTGTTCACTACTATAGCCAATTTGGATAATAACCAAGTGATTTCCTTTTTAGGCATGAAGTTTAGTCCAATTACCTTAATGTGCGTGCTGTTGTTTGTTGGTGCAATGGGTAAATCAGCTCAGTTTCCATTACATACCTGGTTAGAAGGCTCAATGGAGGGTCCAACACCAATTTCTGCTTTGATCCATGCTGCAACGATGGTAACAGCAGGGGTGTTTATGGTAGCGCGCTTATCTCCGATGTTTGTTCACTCGACAACGGCTTTAAGCTTTGTGATGATTATTGGCGCCATTACGTGTTTGTTTATGGGGTTGATTGCAATTGTGCAGATGGATATTAAGCGCGTTATTGCTTATTGTACATTATCTCAATTGGGTTATATGATGGTTGCTCAAGGCGCATCGGGTTTTTCGATCGGTATGTTCCATTTAATGACCCATGCGATGTTTAAAGCTTTACTATTTTTGGCAGCAGGTTCGGTGATTGTTGCGCTTCATCACGAGCAAGATATGCGTAAAATGGGTGGATTGCGGAAATACATGCCTATTACCTATATTTGTATGATCATTGGTGGTTGGGCGCTTGCAGCTATCCCTCCATTTGCAGGTTTTTTCTCAAAAGATTTAATCATTGAAACAGCAGAAATCACTACTTTACCTGGTCATGAATTTGCGTATTATTTAGTATTGGCATGTGCATTTGTTACTCCATTCTATACTTTTAGAATGATTTTTATGACTTTTCATGGTCAGCCAAGAATGGACGCGCATACTAAGGCACATATAAAGGAATCACCTTGGAGTATTTTGATTCCACTTATTTTGCTAGCCATTCCATCGATTTTTATGGGTATGTTGTTCTTTGAACTAGCGTTAACACCAAATACAGCTAATTCAGACGGGTTCTTTGGCAATACTATTGCGCAATATATGCAACCGCAATTAGGTAACATGACCGTAATTAGCGTATTGGCAGAAGAAGCAATAACGAAAACACCTTGGGACTACATTATGCACTCCCTGCATACTGCTCCTTTTTGGTTAGCAGTCTTAGCTTTGATTCTAGCCTATATCTTTTATGTTTTGATGCCAAACATTCCAAAGATACTCGCCAATGTACGCTCAGGTATGGGTATTTTGCATTATGTGTTAGTAAAAAAATACTTTATTGATGAACTGTATGACTTGGTGTTTGTTAAAGGTACGAGGTTATTGAGTAAATTTTTATGGGTTGTCGTTGATATCTTTATGATCGATAAAATTGCTGTGCAAGGTAGTGCAAATTTAATTTATTTCACTGGTAAGAAACTGACCAAGGTTCAGCGTGGTTATTTGTTTGATTATGCGTTGGTGCTTTTGATCGGTGTATTGGCATTAATCACATGGCTTATTTTTTGGGTAAACTAGGGCATTTAGAGGAAAGTTAATATTATGTTTATAACTCATTATTTACTGAGTTTACTAATTTGGGTGCCGGTTATTGGCGGCTTTATTGTGCTTGCGGCAAAATCTCCTGATGGCAAGAAAGAAGCAGCGCGTTGGACGGCACTGGCAGTGGCGGTGATAACGCTTCTATTGTGTATTCCTTTATATCTTGAGTTTGATCCAACCACTGCACAAATGCAGTTTGTTGAGCGTGTACGTTGGTTTAGTTTGTTTGCTAATAAAGATGCCGTTTATTACTATCTTGGTGTAGACGGTTTTTCTGTATTGTTTATTATTTTGACAAGTTTCACCAACCTTGTAATTGTGCTGGCGGCTTGGCATAGTATCAAGGTGCGTTTAAGACAGTACATGGCGATCTTTTTGATTACAACAGGCTTAACCAATGCTGTTTTTATGGCACAGGATACTATGCTTTTCTATATTTTCTGGGAAGCATTATTAATTCCAACAACTCTGGGTATTGGTATTTGGGGCGGTAAGAAAAAGGCCTATGCAGCTCTTAAATACTTTTTGTATACCTTTGCAGGTTCTATCTTCTTATTGCTTGCGTTTTTATACATACAACGACAAGTAGCCGCTTTGCCCACTAGCTCACTTGTGGATAGTGGCACGTTCTCGATCCAAAACTTTATCTTCTGGGCAACGGAAGTTAATAACATAGGGCAATTGATCAATATTACGCTAACGACGCAATTGCTATTGTTCGGTGCATTTTTCTTGGCTTTTGCCGTTAAAATACCGATGTGGCCGTTTCATTCATGGTTACCAGATGCGCATTCAGAAGCACCCGCGGGTGGTTCGGTTGTTTTGGCTGCTTTGATGTTAAAGCTAGGTGCATATGGTTTCCTACGCTTTGTGTTGCCTCTGATTCCAGCAGTTACTGCTATGTTGGATTGGTTTTTAATTGTTATGTCCCTCATTGCTATTGTATACGTTGGGATTGTTGCAATTGCTCAAACTGATTTTAAACGCTTAATTGCTTACTCATCCATCTCACATATGGGATTAGTGACATTGGCAATGTTTTCGATCTTTCTTTTAGTAAAAAATAATCCAGATCACATGCTTGGAATGGCGGATGCGCAGTTTGCCATTCAAGGTGCGGTGTTTCAGATGATTGCTCACGCTTTTTCGTCAGGTGGGATGTTTATTGGTTGTGGTTATTTATATTTACGGATGCAAACACGTAATATTGCTGATTTTCAAGGTGTTGCCCGTTCAATGCCAATATTTGCGACTTTTTTTATGTTATTTTGTTTAGCAAACGTCGGACTCCCAGGCACAAGTGGTTTTGTCGGTGAGTTTTTAATTATTTTAGCTGTGTTTAAATATTCTCCTTGGGTGGCACTGTTAGCAGGATTGACACTTATCATTGCACCTGCTTATACGCTTTGGATGTATAAGAGGGTGTTCTTTGGTAAAGTAGTAACCACACAAGTGGCGACACTTAAAGATATTTCTGGACTTGAGATTTTTGTGCTTGTGTTGTTGGCAATACCAACGATTTTGTTTGGTGTTTATCCTGAGCCGATTTTACAACTTTCTTCTGCGGCTTCAACGCATATCATCCAAGCTGCACATGCGATAACGATAGGATAAGATTAAATATGATGTTAGCAAATATTATCACTGTATTACCTGAAATTACCTTGAGTATTGGCGCACTTGTAGTGATGTTATCTGACTTGTTTTGGGGCAAGAGAGTTAAGAATATCGCCTATATTTTGACTCAGTTATTTTTAATTATTGCGTCTTGGATTTTATTGAAGTCTTTGTTAAGCCACGTCCATGTCGGTTTTGAAGGGCAAACTCTATCCAACGAACTAACTTTTGTATTGCAAGAAGTTATTGTGTTAGTTGCGTTTTTCGTGTTTATCTATTGTAAAGAATACATAGAAGATAGGCAGTTACCGCAAGGTGAGTTTTATGTGTTAGCACTTTTGTCTATTTTGGGTGCGCTGGTGTTAACTTCAGCACATAGTTTATTAACTATTTACATTGGATTAGAGCTTTTATCTTTACCGCTTTATGCACTTCTTGCGATTCGCCGCGGATTTGCTAAAGGTGCTGAAGCAGCAATTAAATACTTTGTATTAGGAGCGATAGCATCAGGCTTGTTATTATATGGAATGTCGTTTATCTATGGTATTACTGGCAGTCTGGATTTAACTGAAATTGGTAAATACCTTACCAATCCAACAGCTGCACATATGGATATCGTGTTAATCGCTATGGTATTAATGATTACAACGGCTACTTTTAAGCTTGGAGCTGTGCCTTTTCATATGTGGGTACCAGATGTTTATGAAGGCTCACCTAATGCAGTGACTGCTTTTTTAGCGTCAGTACCAAAAGTTGCCGCTTTTGCAATGCTTGTTAATATTCTAATGATTGCAATGCCAGCACAATCCTTTGCCTGGACAAAAGTATTAATGGTATTGGCAGTGATTTCGATCTTCTTTGGTAACTTGATGGCGCTAGCCCAGAAGAACCTTAAGCGTTTATTAGGTTATTCCATGATTTCGCACGTCGGATTTGTGTTGTTAGCGCTTATTTTGAATCCCACTGCTTTTGCGGTATCAACTGCATTATTTTATGTTATCATCTATGTACTTATGTCAGCAGCAGCTTTTGGTGTACTTATCGTATTGAGTGTTAAAGGTAATGATGTTGAAAACCTAGGTGACTTTGCAGGACTGAACCGTCGTAATCCGTGGATTGCCTTTCTAATGTTGATCGTCATGTTTTCAATGGCAGGTATTCCACCGTTATCAGGTTTTACAGCTAAGCTTTTTGTGATTATGGGCTTGGTTGATACAGGGCATCTAGGTTTGGCTATTTATGCACTTATCATGTCTGTCATTGCTGCATATTATTATTTACGTGTTATTAAAGTGATGTACTTTGAGTTACCTAAAAACCAGACCCCTGTTTATGCCAATAAAGTTACTTTGTTTGGCTTGAGCATTAACACCGGACTGATTTTACTATTAGGGGTATTCCCAGCACTTCTTGTTACACTTATTACACCAATTTATATGCTGTTTTGATTTTTATTATTAGGAGTATTTCTAGCACTATAGATTCCTAACTTTCTATCTTAACTTTACTTTAAGTTGTTTCAGTAATTACCAGTGATGTATATAGTGATCCCAAAATAAACCCTACTTATGTAATAGTGCCAATTGTTATCAAAAGTTTATGAAATGAATGTCATATAGTTTAGAACTGAGAAAGCAAAGCGCTTTTATGTCCTTCATTTGTATGAACAAGCCATAACGAGTGAGTGGTTTAACCAATAGCTTGAAATACGACAAAATTACTTGGTGTTAGCATTGATCAACGTAAAACAACTACTCTTTACAACAAAGCATTACAGCGATACTGGAATTTTAAGATACCATCTGTATTTGAGGTAAAGTGAATGTAAGGAAACCTTAGATGATTAAAAGTGTTGTTCTAAAGTATCTTCAAGCGACACTTT
>NZ_JAMBMW010000011.1:0-63250 GCF_024208055.1 Candidatus Nebulibacter yamunensis | reverse complement strand
CAACAAGACAAATACATTTCTTATAGCGGTTATACTTTCCACATATTCATCACTGTAACGGATAAGTATAAGGGTGAATAATGAGAATACATAACCCAGTAATATAATGTATAAGACATGGGTTTTTCCAAAACACGATGCTTATACCCTATTCCATATAGCTTTCCGGTAACTGTAAGTTTCATAGACAGCTTAGGGAGATCTCAGTTCTTAGTTTTACTCTGTTTGATATCAGCAATATTGAAATAGATATCAAAGCAATAACCGCCCAAACGAGTAACTGAAAAACCTTTGAGTCGATGTTAAATACATAACCGCCCAGGAAGAAACCAGCAGATAATCCTAGCGTACTACCTATGAAATTATGATAGGAGATACGACTAAAACGATTACCACCCCCTGCGGAAATATATTCCAAGCGACTTTGAGGAGAAAAATATTCACCGAGTGATAATAAAATCACTGACACGACGAGCAGTATTAGCGACTGACTAAAGGGAACGAGGATACAAGCGATCGCAGAAAAGCCTGTTCCAATAATAGACATATTAACCGACTATACGCGATTAAAGTGTATTTTTGTCAAGGCAAACCCGATAAGGATTAGTGCCATAGAATTCGTGAAAAAGATCAGCGACGTTGGGTTTTCTAATAACTTATCTCCATAGTATAGGAAATAAGTATAAATCTGAGCTTCAAACAAATAGTGAAAAAACCCACTGACCGAAGCAAGAATAAACCACTTTTCCTTTAAAGGACTATTACCATAAGTTCTCTCACTGATGGTTGTACTCATTTCTCCCTTCTTAACAGTAAAGAGCAACAGTAACCCCGACAAAAACAATATAAACGATGCAGCAAATAGAACTTCATAACTATGACTGGTAAGAATCCACTGTCCAAGCAAAGGACCAACGCCACTGGCAATGCTGTTTACAAATTTCACACGGTTTAACGTTAGTCTGATATTTTCACTATTGGTTAAAGCAAGACATAACGCTCTAGAGGCATTTGCATATAGTGATATGGAAAAACGATAAATCATCGTCAATGAAAACACCATGAAAACTGATGCACTAAGCAGATTGGATGGGAGAAAGATAAATCCAGAAATCGAACACAAGATAGCAACCAGTGATACAATTAACAGTTTGCGTTCCTTTAGTCGGCGTGGATTAAAACCGATAGAAACAACCAAAGCAAGCACTTGCCCAGTCGCAATACTCATACCGATTAAAGTGCCAGTAGATGTCTCGTTCAATCCAACAATCTTCGTCATATAAATGGCGAGATATGGAAAGAATAAGAACATGCCTGTGCAAGCAATGAACATAACCAAAAGTAATTTATTAGAATTGTTTATCTTTATGCTCAATTTATCGTCCTTACTGGAGTAAGATTTCAAGATTTTCCGTCGTTAGCTCAATATCGTTAGATATCGGTTGAGTCGAACTAAACATGACGTAAGCCACTCTATCACCAGAGCAGGTCACTTTTTTTATCTTATCTCCAATAGCCTTGATAACGTTTACTTCAATAACATGCTCATATTTTATGACTTCCTGTATTCCACTCATACCTTTGAACTCCCCCATCTGATCATCCTCTATGGCGATGAATCGCACTGCGGCAAAGTGAGATTTGGTTCTCTCTAAACGACTGGGGGCAATGCTCCTTTGTAACGCATTGTCAACAACCAAGCGACAATAGTCAATACCCGTCGCATGCTTAACTAACACAGAGATTTTATCGCCACCTATTCGACAATGACTTTCAATAACTTCTGGACCGTGATCAGTATAAATAAGCTCTGTATGACTCGGACCATTGGTTAAAGCAATTGCATTTAATATCTTCGTAACGTATGTTGAAATTTTCAGCTCAACGTCATTTGGTAGGTTAGCAGGTATGTTGTGACCTGATTCAACGACTGTGTTGTTAAATTTATTCTTTGCAGTAATCGCTAGAATATGGTGCTTACCATTTAAAGAAAAACCCTCAACACTATATTCAGGTCCATCTACGTACGCTTCAACTAACACATCATTGCAACCAATGGATTTAAGTTCTAAAAGGCTATTATCAACGTCATTTTTACTCCAAATGATCTTGACACCAAGACTCCCCTGCCCTGTCCTTGGTTTGATAACGTATGGAAACTTGCGATTTTCTAAGCTTGTCTGCAAATTTTGAAGCGTTGTTTCGGTATGCCAAACTGAGGACAAACTGGCGGATTGCATTAAGTCTCGAAACTTTTTTTTATCCTGGCAAAGAGATACAGGATTAGGTTCGATAGCGCATCTCATCTTGAGTGATTGGGTAATACTATACACTACCAACTGCCATTTATCGGTAAACGTAAGAATATGGCTGTAATGGTAAGTAGAGTGCGGTTTTAACACAAGGCTCATCATCTGGGCATTAGATGTCTGATCATCAATCGAAAAAATGGATTGATAATAGGGAAGAGCTTCACTTTTATGTCTTTTTGATGAAGTTACCACCAGATCAATGTCTGAACAGTATTGGCTAAGTACTTCATCAAGTTCTGGAACGCTGCCAATGAGTAATATTTTCATCTTAAGTCACCTTCTGCGATTTTTAAAATTGCTTTTGCAATACGACCATTCTTGACATCATCCAGCGCTACACTAGCTTGGCTAATATCATATTCAGACACTGGGAATGAATCCCAAATTGAGGCATTCAGATGGGGTTGTGTAGCTGACAAAAACTGTATCATTTTCCTAAAATGTCCTAACGTAAAACCCCAGACTCCGTGTATCGTAACATGTTTATTGTTGATGTTTAGATGTGGATTTATTTTGGTATCTCCATTGTCGGTATACTGCCCTACTACGACATATTTCCCCCCACGTTTAATTGCATTCAATCCTTGTTTCACCGCAAGCGGTGATCCGGTTGCTTCAAAGGCAATGTCTAGTTGCAGGTTAGAGGAAGGAAATTCACTTATAAACTCCTTGACATGATAGACGTTATCAAAGCCAAGTTCTCTAGCAAATTGTAGCCTGATCTCACTTTTGTCAACGATGACGACGTTGGCCGCCCCTGCAGCTCGACATCACCAGATGGTTTCTCGCCGATGGCGGAAGTTACAGTAATGCGTGACCGTTGCAATCATATTTGATGCCATGTTATCCCCCTAATTCATTGTTAGTTGAATTTTTTCTCTCGTCTGCTCAGCTAGCTGACGAGAGAGTTCCAATGATGTTGAATGGCATAAGACATACCCGAGATAGTCATAGTTGGTTTCAAGCTTTTTAACACTATCTCCATTTTTTTTTGTAATAGCTACGTCAATTACTCCCGCTGATTCTTTCAAACTCGTCGGTATGTGAATGGCGCTGATGACCCCTTCCTGGTTAGAATATACGTAAGCACAGGTGACGAACTTTTTGCTAATAACAGGTAGCGTTGTAAGTGATGTTCCATCACCTACACTGAGTTTAATCAACTCTTTAATGGGATCATAACCTGATGCTAAGTAAATGAGCTGATTAACTCTCCCCCCGGCAGGGCGTGGGTTAATTTCTATGAGATGTACTTGGTCACCTTCAAGCTTTATCTCAACATGAGCACCACCAAAATTTAGACCAAGTCGCTCAAGCCAATCCGTAACAGTATGATGAATTATTTGAGTTTTTTTCTCATCAAGCTCATGCGGAAAAGTAGTTGAGGTTTCTGTTGCTCCAATCGGACCACCCATTTCTCGTCCCGTAATGCCAATGACCTTCCAGCAACCTTCAACATTTAACAGCTCAACGCTCATTTCCTCGCCTTGCAAATATTGCTCAACTATTGCTTCACCTTTAAGTATTGCACCTCTTGCATTCTTTGTGTGTGAAAGCACTTTCTGAATGGCCTCTTCAAGTTCGCTGTATGTGGTTACTTTATGAATTCCCACACTTCCAGAGTCGTCAACCGGTTTGACGATGAGCGGATAGCTCAAATTCATGGTATTAAGTTGATTTATATTGGAAACACGCTGATGAAATGGCATCTCAATACCGCCTTCACTCAACTTTTTTCGTACCAGATATTTATCACGACAAGTTACTACTGCAGACACATCACAATGAGGTAACTTTAAATAGCTGGCAGCTTTTGATACTGTCTCTAAATGATAATCACCAAATGTAATCAGTCCGTTAATATTTTTTTCTATAAGGCAGTCTACGATTTTTTGCCAATCATAAGTGTCATCACAAAAAATAACTTCATTAAAGCCATCAATATATTTCTTTGCAGCCGCCCCAGACCTTGATAAATAAAACTCAATAGACTCAGTAATGAATATAACGTAATAACCTAACTCTGCAGCTTTATACACATTAGCCAAACCTAATTCAGAGGCTGTCGTTTCAATAAATGCTATTGTTTTTGTCATTATTTTGTCTCTTTTTAATTTTTTGTTGCATGATTGAAAATTAACGCAAAATCTTCGGCATTACTTGATAGATTACTAAAAGTGCAAAACTCTACATCTCCATAGCGTGTTGGAATGGTTACTCTTTGAATGATTTGCTTATCCATTTACTCCCTCCAGTTAAAACAGTTAAATTTTATGTCAGGCTTATGAGAAATTGTAATTTGTATCTAACTGTAACACTATCCCTCAATTTGGGTGATAAAATTGATTGATATTTATGCTCTTATCTGTGGGCATTCAATATTGTTAGGAGATTGAGGGTTGACTTTTAAATTTACTTAATTAATTATCTAAAAGTAGTAAGCAGGCGATGCTAATGCAATATAAGGAAAATCGAGAAAATATTGTCTTGAAAAGAGGAGGGAGAATATGGCATTTGAGGAGTTGGTATTACAAGGAAGGTCTTTAGATAATTTAGCACCAAATGATTTTGGTTTAAAAGTTTGCAGATTATCCGAGAGGAAAAGGCAAGTTCTGGGACTGCTAACATCAGGATTTAATGCAAAGATGATTGCCAGTGAACTCAAACTTAGTGAGGAAACGATCAAGACCCATATAAAGCAAATTAAAGAAAGGCTTGGATGTTGTAGTCAATATGAGTTAATTAAAAAATGCTATCAGATGCATATTGAAGCTAGAACTCAGGTAAGCTTAAATTGCTAGGAGTTTAGGTGACAGTAGAAAAATTAGTTCACAGAACCTAGTTAACGTGCCCCCAATAATGGAACAATTGACATCAATTTATCAGCTTTGTCTAATTGGATAATGTGTCCTAAATCGGAAACAAGCGTGTTGAGACACTTATTTATCATTACTATGCGCGCGTAAGAGGAAACTAAATCGCAGGTTTTAGCCACATAGTCACCTGGTTGTAACGTACACGTATCATCAAAATAGCTTTTGACGCTTGAACACAATAACTTAACATTATTTTTGATGACAGTACCTTCTATCTTTGATGCCATGAAATACTCAACAGCATACTTGTGCAAATGTGGTCTAATTTTTACAATATCAAGAAATTTCTGCTGGTCAATCCTTGACAAAAGAGAGAGGTCAATAAGTGATTGCGAATTCGTTTCTTCAACCAATTTTGGACCAAGTCCGCCATGCATTCGTGATCCACTCTCTACAAGTACTGGTCCAGAATCAGTCAATATGATTTCATTATGAGAAGGACCATGTTGTATCCCAAGTGAATCAAGTACAGAAATGATATAATTCTCCAGCTCAGGATGATCATCCACATTGACCGAGATCATAGATTGATACAGTGGGACTCCCTCAATTTCCTGTTTTGTATATTTAAACATATTGACCACATGATGCAGACCATTGCTACTCACTACATCGACTACATATTCGTCACCATAAATAAGCTTTTGAACCAAAACTTCTTGATTTATGTTGCCAGAATAATCAACTTTACCTAATAAGTTCTCACAGGCAGTTCTAATTTCATTTTCATTATGACAAAAATGAACACCTTCCGTGCCAAATGACATTATTGGTTTGACAACAATGTCTGTTAACTTTTGAGTTTTTATCCACTCAAGTATTTGATCAATAGATGATGATTTAAAAGATGGAATATGGCAAATACCGTCATTCCGTAGCTGTTCCATCATCAGATATTTATCTCTTCTTGCACGACTCTTTTTCACATCATTAGGTGACAGATTCCAGCAATTGGATAATACGTCAAATACAAGTACACCAGGCTCTGAGCCACAGACAATGTATTCTGGCGGACCTCCAAGCACACGTTCAATTTCAATTATCATTTCATCAATAGAGTCATTTAGCGTAAAAATCTCTGTAAAATCAGTCTTCCTAAGACCTGATAAAAGAAGCTGTGGTAATTTTGTATTTGTGATTAACGCCAAACAATTGTAGCCATATTTCTGTTTGATTCTTTCGGAAAATTGTGCCCCACTTGAAAATGGGTCTACTATGAGTACTGTTGGTCTGATAGAAGACATGGCATTACCTCTCAACTTGATTTGTTTGTTCTTTCTCTTTGACAAAATACAATGCTATCGCACCACACAATGTCATAATTGCAGAATAGATTAGCGCTTTTGCCCAATCTTGGTTTTGAAATAACTCACCGTAAATCATCGCAGCAAAAGCCCCACCAAGATAGAATGACAATTGCCTAATACTGGAAGAGATTAATATACGATTATTATCAAAGCCAGAGATTGTTAATGTGTCGAGCAATGGCATCAATGCGTAATTAAGTATCAAACGCCCAAAATAAAGAGAGATGAACACAGCAAATGGTAATAATAATGACTGTAAAAGTAACACTGAAAAGGTTATCACCCCAATTAGCAACAATATTCTTTTAAGGTTGTATTTTTTGACGAGAACAGGTGCACACAAAGCACCGAATATACTAACTATTTTATCTAAACCAAGCACTGCAGAAGCCTCGGTCACATCTAACGAAAATAAATGAGGCTAGCATTGCAGCGCCCAGGTAAAAAACAAAAAAGTAGCTGAACATTTTTGTTTTATTATCACCTGCATGTGCGCCAAACAATGAATTACCCGTTGATAAGACTGCTATCATTCCTGATAATATCAATCCTAGGGCTATAGAGTTTGAATTAACAGTGGTACAAAATGGCAAAGCCAGAAATGAAATGGCATATACAATTGACGATATCAATAATAATTTTTTTACTGAAATCTTTCTACTCGCGAGCATTAGAGGGACTACCGCCGCAGACATCATAAACATAGAAAAAGCGTAAATTTGTCCAGTACCTACTTTGTCAATGTTGTTTGCCTCTAAATAGAAATTATAAACTGCATCAAACAGACCATTACTGAATCCCATAACCCCTGTTGCTAGCAAAAACAATTGTACCGGTCTATCAAAGGTAAAAAATAATTTAACCATCGCAGCAATTCCTAATTATTTACATTTATAAGTGTCAGATTTTGTATCCATTTTTTGCCTCAAGATTGTTACCTGAGAGTGTGACAATCAGCTGCTCTCCCATCAGCCATTCTCCATATCCTGCTGCAGTATTAATGTGCCCTGCATTTTCAATCATCACAGAATCAGAACCCCATGCCTTTGAAAAAACCAAGGCTCTATCTACAGACAGATATTCATCATTATTGCTATAAACAACAGTCGAATTGAATGATAACCCCTTCAAGGGAATTGGTCCTTGAATTTTAATTTCATTTGGAGCATGACTTGATTCAACGTCAGCTGGAGCAACCAGTAGTGCCCCAGTCACCCGTGAATTGGTATACTTCGCTGCCCATTGAGCAATAGTGATCGCGCCACAACTATGACCAACAAGAAACATCTCACTGGAGACTGATTCAATCGTTTTTTGTAGACCATCAATCCATTTATCGCGCACTGGACTTTCCCAGTTTTCTTGCTCGATGCGGACTACGTTTTTGTATTTTTTCTCTATGATCGATTGCCAATGCTCAGGTCCTGAATTCGTATATCCTGGAACAATGATGATCGTTGTTGTCATAATGCGTTACTCCTCTGAAAATATATATTGGAACTATTATTGCAGAATTTCTAATGTTACCCGTCATCATAAAGTTATGTGTATTTGTGAAAAAATATGAGCGAATAGACATGTATGATTACAATGCCATATATACTCCTTTCAGGCTATCTATATCATACAAAAAATATAACAACAAAGATAATCAAGCATAATAAAACAAATATGGATAATTCTATTAACTTTAACAAAAATGTATCTAAGAACTGGCACAGGGGGACCCAAGTTATAAGACATTCTGGAAGAGAAACATATGATCCTTGATGAAGGAAAGTACAGTGAGGTATGGCAAAAAAAATTAGTTAAATTGGTGTGTTCTATTTAAATCAACTAGGTGTTCCTAGTTACAAGGAAATGATTAATGATTGTCGAGGCATTATTTATGGTAATATAGATTACTCAAACATAGAAAACTTATGCCTTAGTTTAAACCCAAATTATGATTTAAAAGAAGAGTTACTTGTTTAGGAATACTATTATGAAAAAAGCAAATGTTATCCAGCATATCTTATTCGAAGGGATAGGTAATATTGAAATCGCATTACTGCAACGTGGTTTCACTATATTTAATTATTACGCGCCAACAGATGATTTATCTAATGTTTCAGACTGTGATCTATTAATCATTCTAGGTGCTCCAGTATCAGTTAATGATGACAAAATATATCCTTACCTCATGGAAGAAAAGCAGATACTCAAACACAGAGTGCTTAACGATTTACCAACAATAGGGATTTGTCTTGGCGCCCAACTACTAGCTGAAGTTACTGGGTCAAAAATTTACTCTGGCGATGTAAAGGAAATAGGATGGCATGAGATATATTCCAATGAGAATACTATTCTCTCACATTTTAACAATGAAATGGCGTTTCATTGGCACGGAGATACTTTCGATGCTAATGATAAAATGGAAGTCATTGCTAAGTCTAAATTATATATTCAGGCTTTTATTATAGGGAAAAATATATTAGGGTTACAATTTCACCCAGAGTACCAAGGTGGTAATGAGATAGAGAAATGGCTAATAGGTCATGCCTGTGAGTTAAACACAAACAAAATAGATGTATTTAAAATGCGGACTGATAATATGTTGTATTCCGATTGGTATCAGAGTCTATCAAGTAAACTTTGGGCACAGTATTTAGATAACATCAACCTGGGACTAAGGACCGTGCACTGAGAAATAAAGTTAATCACCAAAAAAACGGGTTGAACCCATATAGGAAACACGGCTGTCCCATCTAAAAATGTATTAGCCAAGATAATATGTTACAATCATTTCACGCTATCGTTTTGTGAATCCATCAATGGACAGAATTATTATTAAAGGTGCAAAAACGCATAACCTTAAAAATATAGATTTAGAAATTCCACGTGATAAATTAACAGTGATTACAGGTCTAAGCGGCTCGGGAAAGTCTTCTTTGGCGTTTGATACTTTATATGCTGAGGGGCAGCGCCGTTATGTTGAGTCTCTTTCAAGTTATGCCAGACAATTTCTATCTTTAATGGATAAGCCTGAAGTTGAGCATATAGAAGGTTTATCACCTGCAATTTCAATAGAGCAGAAAACAACTTCACATAATCCGCGTTCAACTGTTGGAACGGTAACGGAAATTTATGATTATTTAAGAGTTTTGTTTGCACGTATTGGTGAGCCAAGATGTCCCAATCATAAGGTTGAACTAAAGGCACAAACGATTAGCCAGATGGTGGATCATACTTTAGCATTAGATGATGAAACTAAGCTTATGATTGTTTCACCTGTTATTGTGGATAAAAAGGGGGAACACATTCAATTAATGGAAAAGCTTTATGCTGAAGGTTATTTGCGTGCCAGAATCAATGGTGAAGTCTATGAACTAAGTGATCCACCTCAACTTGATCGTTATAAAAAGCATACGATTGAAGTTGTGATCGATCGATTTAAACCACAAGCTAAACATCAGCAGCGCTTAGCAGAGTCATTTGAAACGGCTTTAGATTTATCTGGGGGCATTGCTAAGCTTGTTTTTTTAGAGGGTAAGCAACAAGATGTCATTTTTTCTTCTAAACATGCATGTCCATATTGTAATTATTCCTTAAAAGAGTTGGCTCCTCGCATTTTTTCATTTAATAGCCCTATAGGTGCCTGCCCAGACTGTGATGGTTTGGGGACAAAGGCCTATTTTGATGTCGAGAAAATTATTGTTGACGATGCTCTTAGTTTGAGCAATGGTGCAATTTACGGTTGGGATAAGCGGAATGGTTACTATTTCGCCCAATTAAAGTCTCTAGCTGAGCATTTTGGGTTTTCGATGGATACTCCTTATCAGCAGTTTACAGCAGAACAAAAAGCACTGATATTGCATGGCTCGGGTAAAACGAGTATCTATATTTATTTTAAAAGTACAGGTGGGCGAGAATACCATGCACAAAAACCATTTGAAGGTGTTTTAGCCCACTTTGAACGTCGTTATAAAGAAACCGATTCAAGTATGATCCGTGAAGAGTTAAGTAAACTTATGAGTAATTTAGCTTGTCCTTCCTGTCATGAAACACGCCTTAATGAAGGTGCCAGAAATGTATTTATCAACAATAAAAACATAGCGGATTTAACCGCACTTTCAATAAAAGATGGAGTAAGATGGTTAAATAACCTTGAGTTGTCTGGACAAAAGCAACTCATTGCAGAGCATCTATTAAAAGAGATATTGGCACGCTTAGGTTTTTTAGCTAATGTCGGTTTGGATTATTTAAGTTTATCTCGTCAAGCGGACACTTTATCGGGAGGGGAGGCACAGCGTATTCGATTGGCAAGTCAGATTGGTGCAGGTTTAGTTGGAGTGATGTATATTCTTGATGAGCCTTCAATTGGGCTACATCAGCGTGATAACCAAAAGCTTTTGGATACGCTCCATCACCTGCGTGATTTAGGCAATACCGTAATTGTTGTGGAGCATGATGAGGATGCAATTAAGCAAGCTGATCATATTATTGATATAGGACCTGGTGCAGGCATTCATGGTGGTCAGATCGTTGCTGAAGGTAGACTTACTGATATTGTGAATAATAAAGCCTCTTTAACGGGAGATTATTTATCTGGGCGTAAAAAAATTATGTCCAATAGTCAGCCACTTAAGCCTAAAAAAAATCATTACATTGAAATCATAGGTGCCAGAGGAAACAATTTGCAAAACGTGCATTTAAAGATTCCTATTGGGCTGTTAACGTGTGTAACTGGAGTGTCAGGCTCGGGGAAGTCAACTTTGATTAACCGCACACTTTATCCATTAGCTGCAAAGTTGTTAAATCGTAATAACACAATTACCCCTCAGAGCTATGATAGTCACAAAGGCTTTAATCAGTTGGATAAGGTGATTGATATTGACCAAAGTCCAATTGGTCGCACCCCACGTTCAAATCCTGCAACTTACACTGGTGTATTTACTCCAATACGTGAGCTCTTTACTGCGACTACTGAATCACGCTCACGTGGTTATCAGGTGGGACGCTTTAGCTTTAATGTTAGAGGTGGACGCTGTGAAGCTTGTCAGGGTGACGGTGTAATTAAGGTTGAAATGCACTTTTTACCTGATGTTTATGTGCCGTGTGATGTATGTCAAGGAAAACGTTATAATCGTGAAACATTAGAGATTCAATATAAGGGCAAAAATATTAGTGAAGTGCTGAATATGAGTATTGAAGAGGCATTGGAGTTTTTTAGTGCCGTGCCACAGATTAAACGTAGATTGCAAACACTGATGGATGTTGGTTTGTCCTATGTTACGCTTGGTCAAAATGCAACAACACTTTCAGGTGGTGAAGCACAGCGAGTGAAACTTGCAAAAGAGTTATCAAAAACAGCAACAGGACAAACCTTATATATATTAGATGAACCCACAACAGGGCTACATTTTCATGATATTCAGCAACTCTTAACAGTGATCATGCGTTTAAAAGAGCAAGGTAATACGATTGTGATTATTGAACATAATTTGGATGTTATTAAAGTAGCAGATTGGATTATTGATTTAGGGCCAGAAGGGGGTGACGGTGGAGGTCAAATTATTGCCGAAGGTCCACCAAAAGAAGTTACTAAAATAGAAAACTCATATACGGGTAAGTTTTTAAAAAATCGCATTTAGAGCCTGGAGAATGATCCATACAGAAATACCTGTCGAAATGTAAAACACACTAGAAACAAAAACCTGACTTTTTTTAAACTTACATAGTAAGTGGTCAATACAAGCACCTAAAATAAATGAATATGTTACGAAGGTTACTGTGCGATCTATTATTAATAATACTTGGTAAGTGAAATTTATTTCAATGCCTGTTGAGTCGTGGTGAATAATTAAAAGGCAAGCAGAGCTTAAAAAAAGAAAAATAAGTAACACAATAGATATCTGGATTTTAGTGTTTTTACTTCTTGCGATATAACATATCGCAATTGTTAAGACTAAATTAATCGGTGTAATCTTAATCAATAACATGAAGTTGAAATATTCAATATGATTTAAGAAATATAAAAGTTTGATCTTATCAAGTAGTATTGAAGTAAGCGTGATTGTTATACTAATAATAATCAACACTAAAAGCATTTTAGCATGGCGCATGAGGTGAAAAACATTAATAAAAAGATGATCAGTAAAACTGTGAAACGAACTTCGTTTTTGTGCTTGCATTTTGCTTAAGAAAAGTAGCACAGCAGCTAATGTGATAAAACCTAAGCACAATAAAAGAAAATATTGCTCAATAGTATAATAGTGATTGTTATATGTCCATTTTAAAAATGAGGTAAGTAATGTGGTATTGAGTGCGTATGTTGTTGTAATCACTAAAAAACGATACCTGTGTGGTGCTAAACTCCAAAGATTAAGGGAGATAATAATAAAAATAATATTAGTTAATGACATAGCAATGATAGAAGCAGTGAGGCTAATAAAGTTAAACTTGAAATATAACACCACAATCGATGCAAACTGCAATACAATACAGATAAAAACCAAACGCTTATGATTAAATGTTCGTGAAAAAATATTTAAAAAAGGCAATAGGAAAAAACCCACCGAAAACAAACTAATCAGTAAAAAATGATAAGTAGAAATATAGAGGCTTAAATTGTAATACACATCATGTAAAGCAATGTTTTGAATAATGTAAGATGAATAAAGTATGAAGGCAATAACCAAGCTTGCCAAACAAGTCATCAGTAAAATCAAGTTTAACCACAAATATTTAGAGAATGATGCGGACATTTAATCCCCCGTGTGACGCATTAGTTATTTCAATTTTCCCTTGATGAATATCAATGATCTCCTTTGTAATAGCAAGACCAAGTCCATTTCCTTTTTTAGCTGAGGAGCCTGTATAAAAAGGAGCAAAAACCTTTTTAATTTCAGTTTCTGGAATGCCTGGCCCATTGTCCAATATATCAATGATAAGCAATGTTTTTTTTTGATTTATTAGATTGGATAAGGATTGTAGCTGTAAAGTAATTATGACTTCACTTCCATGTTTTAAACCATTGTTCACAATGTTGTTAATCGCGCGTTTGAATGCGGGTTTTTTTAGCTCAAGCTCAATATCATCATTTGTTTTATTAATCAAACGTACGTTTTTTTGGCTATCAAGGTATTCACAAACAAGTTCATCAAAAAAATCACAAATATTCGTTAATTCAAACTGAATCCCAGAAAGCCAATTTTCTTTAGAGAATAAAACAAGATCATCCAACATATTATTAATTTCTTGAATATCTTTTTGATCTTTTGTGGAAAGCTCATTGTGCTCTTGCAGTCGTCTAGCTTGAATGCGTGTTAAAGGTGTACGAATATCATGACAGGTCATTGCTAACAGTTTGTTTTGATAGGTCAGTACATGGTTGATACGATTTTGCATAAAGTTAAATGTATCTGCTACTTCTTGAGTGAAAATATTATTTTTCATTTGCAATGGAGCGGCATGTAACCTTAAGCCCATATCTTGCGCAAAGCGTTGGAACTCAAAAAATGGAATACTCCATTTAATTTGGATAAAAAATATAAAGATAAATAAAAACAATACAACGACAACTATGCCAAACACCATACTAACTGGTGTATTGAGCTGGAATTTCGAATAATAAATGATATTAAGCCAAGTTCCATTTGCATTAAGATAGCTTTCACAGCGATGAATGGGTTTTTCTACTTTAAGTAAAAGTGATGCAATGCCAACCTCTGTACAAGAAGGTGTCTTAGAGTAAAAAGCAAAACGATCATGAATATGGGCATCGTCAATATTTTGTAAATTAGATAAGTCAAAAAAGCTTAAAGTTGACATTTCATTGCTTTGAGTAGGATCATAGTTTTTAATTTTTGCTGACCGCTGGTATTGTGCACCAGTATATACATAGTAAGAAGTAGCAAGAAACTGTATGCTGATAAGAAACATGGCACAGGTAAGTCCAATATGAAATGCTTTTTTCTGGCTGCGAATGACTTTGCGTAGGTCAATATTCATGGCAGCTCACATCAAATAAATAACCTGAACCTTTTACCGTTTGAATATAACTAAAATTGGATTTATCTACATCTAACATCTTCCTTAAACGGCTGATACGAATATCAATAGTACGGTCAAACTCCTCAAAAGGACGTTTTAATAAAGCCTCGAAGGTTTGCTCACGAGAAACCACTTCACCATGATGCTGATATAGATACTCAAACAACTCGTATACTGCCGGTGTAAATTTGACTTCCTCTCCGTCCTTATAAGTGATGGTGCGTTTGTTGGGTGAGATCTTCCAGTCTTTGCTTTCAATTGTGCCATGATTGGTCCCACTTGTGCATCCTCCACGTCGCCTTAGTACCGTTTTGACGCGAACCAATACTTCACGTGGATTAAACGGTTTACTAATATAGTCATCAGCACCTACCTCCAACCCTAAAATACGATCAAATGCCTCTCCTGCTGCCGAGAGAAAAATAACAGGGACGTTAGACTTTTTGCGTAATGCGCGACAAAGTTCCAAACCATCAATTTTAGGCATCATAACATCCAGAATCACTAAGGAGAAATCATGCTTATTAAACTCATCCAAAAGTACATGACCATCTTCAAAGGTAATTATTTCAAAATGATTTTGAGCAAGATAACTTGCTAAGCCTTCACGAATATCTTTTTCATCGTCAATAATAGCAATTTTATCCATAATCAAGAGTAGAATGTGTAATTATGTCTTAAGTGTAGTGAGTTTTTCTTAGATGTAAATATAGACATAATTAGGTATGAGAAATCGTTATTATCATTTAATCAAAAGTTGTCTGTAGCAAGCCGGTATAAAAAGGAGACTAAAAATGGGTTTGCATACCTTAATTTCTATTGTGATTGTTACGTTCTCAAAGGCAAAAAAGCGGATCACGTTAAAATTATAGGTGCACAATCAACGAACTTTATTGCTGAAAGCGTTATCTAAGGTCAAATACAGATATAGACATAAACAATATTGCTACTAAACTGCTCTTTATATTGTTTTAAAAGCAAAGCCTTAAAGTGACGTATCTCTTGTGTTTGAATGGTTGGCGGCATTTTAAGACGTAAATCCACAAACAAAAAACGTCCAGATTGTGTGATTTTTATATCGTGGATATTGAAGTTTTGTGAGTTACAAGCAGTTTCGACAACTTCAATAATTTGTGCCTTAAGTACAGGTTCAGGCGAAGCATCTAGTAGATTCAATCCAGCTTCTTTGATGAGTTTAAAGGGTTTAATGGTAATAATAACTCCCATTGCAATGGCGATAATGGGATCAATATAAATGGCGATATCACTTAGTCCAAAGAAGATGAGTATAATAGCTAAAGCTAATGAAATATCAACTGATGCACTAAGTAAGGCATCTGCTTTCCATAGTTCGGCATCAACATGAAGAATTTTAGAACCCGTTTTTCTTGCAGAACTACGTACGAAAAAGTACATGATCGTACATATAATTGTGCCAGTAATAGATGAAGCAAAAGCAAATACGTAGTTCGGGGTAACAGCATGGATTAAGAGATTGATAATAGCCATAATAATGACGCTTGAGGCAACCATTAAAATAAAACCTGCTTGTAATAGAACAAAGACTGGCTCCAATCGATAGTAGCCATAAGGATAGCGTTTATTGGCAGGTTGATTAATTTTTTTGACAATATAGAGCGAGGCGGCATAAATCAAAAGCGTGATAACCGAGTAGCCGACATCGAGTAAGACTGTCAAAGACTGTGCAAAATAGACAATAATAATGCTAAATAGTACATAACCAATAGATAGGATAAAGTTAACTTGGAGCGTTTTTGCTTCAATTTGTTGTTTGTTATAAGACGTAGGCATGTTGTTTACCTAAAATGTTTTATCAATTTAAATAATGAGCAATTTTAGTGGTTAAGTGTAAGTTTCAGTCGAGTGGTTACAGAACATGTCAACAACTCGAGATAAAAATCACCTTGAATAATAAAACGCTAAGGATGTTTAAGTAGGTAAACAATCGTTGAAAATTTGTAGCTGTTATTTGCTTCGATATTTTTCATGATTTGCGGTAATTGAAATTTTTATGGCTCCCCGAGACGGACTTGAACCGCCGACCCAGTGATTAACAGTCACTTGCTCTACCGACTGAGCTATCGGGGATTGCCTTAACAGAAGGAAATTCTATAGGTGATGTGTTTTAGAGTCAATAGCTTTTTTTCAAAAAAATGCTTTCTTTAAAAAATCGCGCAAATGTTGTAAATACAAGGATTAAGCGTGTTAATATATGAGCAATTTAGCCTATTGAACAGTCAAGTACTAATCTACAAAATGAATGGCAAGCCAAATAACGGGTGGATTGTTAGAAGTATAACTTACCCAGTGTTTAGTATTTTGAGGAATAAGTAATGAATCTCCTGTATTCAATTGATAAGTCATATCATGCATTATGATCTGTGCTTGACCTTGCAATACAAATACCAATTCATTGTTACTTTGGAGATAAGGTTGATTATGAGGTGTGGTTTGACCATATGAAACAATGCGTTCAACTTTTAAATTGGGCGTTTTGGTAATGATTTCAAATATTTCGTCCTTTGATCTTTTGGGAATGGTAAATAGGTTCATTGTGGCAATCGTCCTTTTTGTGTTAAATAGCGATCTAATTCAGCTGCAAAAGCGTGATTATTGTGTTGTGAAAACGCTTTGGTCTTGGTTTCAATAAGACCTGCATCTCGGAGTTCAGTGAAGAAGTTACGCATCGATAGTGCTTGACTGATATTAGAGGTGGTATATTTTTTTCCATGCGGAGTAATTACAATTGCTCCTTTATCAATAACAGATTTTGCAAGCGGAATGTCAGCGGTGATAACTAAGTCATTTTGTTGAACATGGTTGCTAATATATTTATCAGCAACGTCAAATCCTTTATCTACACATCGTGATTTAATAAAGGGAGAACTTTGATGTATTAGTGGTTGATTGGCAACAAAAATACAGGTGACTTTACGTTTATGTGCGGCTTTATATAGAATTTCTTTTATCGCTTTTGGGCAGGCATCTGCATCAATATAAATGTTCATGAAAGGTTAAATTAAATCATACTTTCAATTTAGGAGCGCTATGATGGAGGTATGTAATTCCGATAATGGAATACTTACTTGATTTTGCTCCTTACGCAAAAATTTTATGGTGCAGTTATTACTTTTGATTTCATCTTCGGCGATGATAAGCGCTAGTGTAGCGTTGGATTTATCTGCTTTTTTAAATTGTGATTTAAAACTACCGAATGTAGTATTTAACTCGATAATAAGGTCCGAGTGTGCTTTACGTAATTGCTCAACTATGAGCATTGCACCAAAAATGGATTGCTCATCAGAGATTACATAAATATCTGTGACGTCAGGTGAGGGTGGAAATAAGTTTAATGTTTCAAGTAAAAGAATAATTCGTTCAATTCCCATTGCAAAACCAACCGCGGGGGTTTGTGGTCCATTTAAATCACTAACAAGCGTATTATAGCGCCCACCTGCGCAAATTGTACCTTGTGCGCCAAGCTTATCGGTGATCCATTCAAACACTGTGTGCGAGTAATAGTCAATGCCACGTACTAAACGAGAAGTGACTTTAATGGGGATACCAAGGTTTTTTAAATAATGAACAAGGTGGATAAACTCAGCTTGGATATCCTTATCGATAAAATCGTTTAAATTAGGTGCATTGTTTAACAGCTTTTGAGTATGTTCATTTTTGCTATCGAGTATTCTTAGTGGATTTTTAGTAAGTCTACGTTGACTATCTTGATCTAGTTGCTCTTTTAATGGTGTTAAATAATCAACAAGTGCGTTAACGTATTGTATTCGATTTTCGGTAGTTCCAAGATTGTTAAGTTCCAGTGTAACGTGTCGATTTAAGCCTAAAGCCTGCCATAGTTGCCAGATTAAACTTAAAAGCTCTGCATCTTGAGAGATGCTTTCAGCTCCATAGACTTCAACACCCAGTTGATAAAATTGACGATAACGACCTTTTTGTGGACGCTCATAGCGAAACATGGGACCATTGTACCATACCTTTTGTATTTGATTACGTAAAAGTCCATGTTCAATCATGGCTCTCACACAACCAGCAGTACCTTCAGGACGTAAGGTAAGTGCTTCATCATTTCTATCAGTAAAGTCATAGGTTTCTTTTTCAACAATATCTGTTCCAGAACCTATCCCCCGGTGAAACAATTCACTTTTTTCCACAATAGGTAAGCGAATTTCTTGATAGCCATATTGTTGTAATGAGTTCTTAACTATATTTTCAAAGTAGTGCCATTTGTGAATTTCGCTTGGCAAAATATCGTTCATGCCGCGAACAGCTTGGATTTTAGACATCGATGTGACCTTCTTCTCATTTATTTAAGTATGTCAGCTATGAGATGATATTGTATTTTAGTTGGTTCTAGATGGGAAGATGTGGTGTCTTTAAAGGCAAATGATTTTGTACCACTTAAGCATAGTTTTGCAATGAGTGTTGATATATCAGTTTCATCGCTTCAATATTACCTAAAACAGCAACTTTGTTTAACCAATAGAAGGCCTCTTTTAAGTTTGTTTTTGTATGGTATGGCTGATCTTCTGATAAATAAGAGCGACCTAAAAGAAACATTGACTCTGTGTTTCCAAGTTTAGCGGACTCAACTAAATAATCAAAAGCTTTTTGAGGCTGATTCTTTTCTTTATAAATCAGTGCTAGTGAACGATAAACGCTTGCTCGATAGTCTCTTGGTTGAACAAGGTTTTTTTCATCTAAGAATTTATCAAAATATTTAATTGCAGTGTCATAATTTTGCTTAACAGCAATGCCATAGGTGTAATAGGTGCCAAGGAAAAACGGTGAGGTTGGGCAACCGTTATTATACAGTTTTGTAAATGCAGGTACTGATTTAGCATACTCCCCGTGTTTAAATAGTGCATAAGCATCATTATATGCTTTAGAGACACAGGCATGCGCTAGTTGAAACCCCAAGCCTGCTAAAAGCACACCTGTTGTAATTAGTATTCTGCTTTTATTAATATAATATTTAGCCATGTGATTTCTCCTAATTGTAACGTGAAGCTGCATTAAAGCAAACAATTGCTATGGATGCAATGGTCTGATGCGATGAATACTGTTATGAGTATGAGGGTTGTTCATGCACTAGAAAACATTGGTGATTAAATACTGCAAAATAATTCACGACTGGCACGTTTTGACTTACTTAACTTTCTTTGCCGCTAATGGTGAAAGTAAAAACGCAGTGGTGATGCCAATAAAAACTGATAGTCCAAAGTAATGAATGGCGGGCGTTTGGCTAAAGGCTAATAAGCCAAATGACAAAATAGTGGTAATGGCAGATAGGGTAACAGCAAGCATGGTGCTATTTATTGTTGATTTTGTTTCGGCAAAAAATAATACGTAGTCTACAGCAATGCCAAGTACGAGAATTAATGCTAAAACGTTAAATAAAGTCATGGGGATATAAAACAATCCAAGTGTGGCAATGCTCAATAGCACTGCTGTGGTGGGCGGTAAGAAATAACAAAAAGCTTTTTTAAAGCTTTTATAGCGTATCAATAGCAGTAAAAATAAGGCGATAAATACACTGAAAAATAAAACACTAATATATTGCCTATAGGTTTTAAATACATTGGAGATATCATCTGCTTTGTTGACGAAAGTTGCAAATGGAAATGCTTGACAAATATTTTTTATCATTTTCACATCAAGTTTTTGTGATAATAACACAACAGAGGCATATTCAGGTGGATTGCCTGGTGCTTGCTGACCTAACCATAAAAATCGTAACTTTTGCGACACGGTAGAGTGTAACCAATCATCAATGGTTAATGGTTTAAATTGAATATCTAAAAGTGACTTCTGGATAGCATGTGCTTTTATCTCGTCTACGCCAATTTGAGCAAAGAAGTTTAATAGCCGATATTGAATGAAATATTTTCTCACTAGATCGTAATTCTCTTTTTGTATTTCTATATCTGGCAGATATTCACTAATGGCAATAACAGGTTCGCTTATAGTAGTATTTTTACGTTTGATGACTTCAATTAAAGCATGCTCATGCTGAATTACCTCATTGGAGGAACGACCCGTAACAATAATGAAATTGGTTCCTACGTCACTGCCAATAATTGATTTTATTTGTTGTTCATTTTGTTTTAATGAAATGGGTGTTGATTCTAAAATGCGAATATCGTCATTTATTTGAAGACGTATGATGCCAATCACAGCAATTATAATGATTGCAGTATAGATAAGCATGATTTTTTGAATTGAAAGGCTTTGCCAAAACTTAAGGTAGTAATTGGCAACTGTGCTAATAATGGGAATCGTGCTGTGCTTTTTAGGTTTCAACAAGTATGGGAATAATGCCACAACCGTTAAATACGACATAAATAAACCGCTAATAGCAAAAACAGCCAGTTGTCGTAATCCTGGGAAAGGGGCAACAGCAATAATAAGATAAGCGATGACAATGTTGATAAGACCAAGCGTAATTCCTGAAAAGATACGTTTTAAACCTTGTTTTGGCCGCCAGGCTTTGCCGCCGTAAAGTTGATCAGCGTAGTAGAAAAAGGCATAGTCAACAGAGATACCAATAAGGCTTGCTCCAAAAACCAAAGTGAATAAAAATACTTTACCAAAAACTAAATAAGTAATAACAAAGGCAAAAACAAATCCCATTGCACTTGAGAAAAGTGTTAAAAGCAAGGGCGATAAAGAGCGAAAACTCACAAGTACAAGAAGTATAATGCCAATTAATGAGCCAATACCAATAATTGATACATCATGTCTGGCACTATCTGTGCCTGCTTTGGCATAAAAAATCATACCCGTCATCAGATAACTTGTATTAGGTAATTGAGCGCTGATTTCTTGTTTTATTTGAGTCAACAGGGCAGTGATGTTGCTTTGATTTGTTAGTGAAAAACTATCATCTTTGAGCGTGGCATTGATCATAGTGTACCAAATACCATCGTTTTTACTCATTAAATGATTATCATGTAAATCAAGGAGATTAGATGGTTTGGGTAATGAAAAAATATAGTTTTGAAATAGTGAGAAAGGATCGTTTTCTAAGAGTTTGGAACTTGTAATACCAATCGGATTGTATAGGTTAAATAAGGCTTTATTTTCAATCTCATCAAAGCCTTGATCTTTAATGAGTCTAAGTTCACTGGCGGATAAAAGCGATAATCGATAAGGAAAGTAAAAGCTTGCCCAAGCTTGTTGTTCATCATTATTTACCCCATTAATAATACTTTCAAAATAGCCAGAGTGTTTGAGTTGTAAGGTAAATAGATCGGAAGCCGCAAGCGATTTTTGTTGATCTGGATTGCCGATTAAAACAATAATTTGTTTTCCCATGTTATTAGCAAAGCCTTCTGCTGCCTGTTGAGTCGTACCAGATTGATCAGTCCCAGGTAGAAGGGAAAGTATATTGGTATTAATCGGTAGCCCGCATGCAACTAAAACAATGAAGCCAATAAGACCAGAAATACTTAAAATTAGCCATAGCCAAAGTCGATATAAAAAATGAGGTTGCTCGTGCTTTTGTTTCAAGTAAGGCATTTATTTATTGTTTTTATCAGTGAAGTTTTACCATTATGTCATTAAATAGAGTAAAAGACAGTCCCTGTATTGGTCGTAAAATCTTTTGAATATAATAAACGGCGTTTATAACTGAAGAGAGATATATCTAGATAAATTGCTTTAATCTTACTAACATACGTAGCCAAATGACGTGATAAGGAGATAAGCTTGGCTAACGTAAAAGCAAAATTTGGTAAAGTTGCTGTTTTGTATGGCGGGGACTCAGCGGAGCGTGAAGTGTCTTTGCGTTCAGGCATAGCAGTAATAGAAGCTTTGCAAAATCAAGGTGTTGATGTGGTAGCAATTGATGCAACAGGGCATAAATTAGTCAACATATTGACCGAACAAAACGTTGATCGTTGCTTGATTATGCTGCATGGGGGTGATGGTGAAGATGGGCATGTTCAAGCTTTGTTGCATGAGCTTGATATCCCTTATACTGGGTCAAACACCTTGGGTTGCGCTCTAGCAATGGACAAAATGCGAGCCAAAAAGCTATGGCAGGCAGAAGGATTCCCCACTCCCAAGGCAAAGATTATTGATCATAAGATTAACGTGAATGGGTTAAATTATCCTTTGGCGATCAAACCAGTGGCACAAGGTTCAAGCGTTGGAACACATCGTGTAAATCAACAAAGTGAGCTTAAAGCAGCTTATCTAGATGCTGCTCAATATGGTGAGGTTATGGCAGAGGAATGGATTATCGGCAAAGAGCTGACAGTATCAATTGTCGATAATATCGCTTTACCTTCTATTTGGATTGAACCTAAGCTTGAGTTCTATAACTACGAAGCAAAATATACAAAATCTGCGGGGACCCGCTACCATTGCCCAAGTGGTATTTCTAAAATCCTAGAAGATGAAATCAAAGTGCTCGCATTAAAAGCTTTTGTTGCCTTGGGTTGTAGTGGCTGGGGGCGAGTTGATTTCATGCTATCACCTGATAATCAGCTTTATTTGATTGAAGCCAATACTGTACCAGGAATGACTAACTTAAGCTTAGTGCCACAAGCCGCAAAACAGTATGGTTGGAGCTTTGAAATGTTGGTATTGAAGATCCTTGAGAGCTCGTTATGAGGTTACGCTTATATTTTAAGCTTTTCTGTTTTATTGTCATCATAGTTGGAGTCGTGTTAGGCTTTGATTTCGTGTTTAAACAATATGGTGCACATTTACAGCAAGTCAATGTTCTTGCTAAAGGTGAGCTAGGTTATATATCTAAAGTACAGATCATCGACTTAATAAAGCCTTTTCAAAAGGATACTTGGTGGATGTTGAGTGTTAAGGAGATTGAGACAACCCTGCGATCTTATCCTGGGATAAAAAATATTAAGGTACAAAAAAAGTGGCCAAATGAGCTGTTGATTGAATTAACAGAGTATAAAGCGCAAGCTTATTGGAACACGTCAAAACAAATTTTATTAGAAAATAATGAGATAATTACGCCTAAATACTTGTCAGAAACACTCAGTTTGCCGACTTTTAATGGTGATTCAGGGGATATCCCGCTGATTGTAGATAGGTATCAAAAGTTGCAAGACATCTCAAAAGCGCATCAACGTGTGATTAAGCAAATACTTTATCAGGGTAATCAATGGAAAGTTGTTTTAGACAATGAGGTAAATGTTTGGTTGGGCAGTAAAAATATAGAAAATAAATTTAAACAGTTGTTGGAAAATTATCAAAATATAGCCATACCTGAGTCACAAAAAATTGAATCAATTGATATGCGTTATCAAAACGGGTTTGCGGTTAGGTTTGTAAAACCAATTGAAAATAAAAAAATAGATTAAAAAAATACACGATTACCATATAAGCAAGATTCAGTTTTACCGAATTTATGTTACATTATACGGCAGTTTATTTTTGAATCTTGCAAAATGCCAAAATGAAAATGAGTATTTAGATTATGTCTGAGGTCGTGGAAAAGAAAATATTGTGTGCCATTGATATCGGAACATCGAAAGTTGTTGCTTTGGTGGCTGAGGTAAATGAAGATGTAGAGCTTAATATCATTGGTATTGGAACTCAGCCTTCAAAAGGGCTTAAGAAAGGTGTTATCGTTAATATTGATGCAACGGTTAAAGCTATTCAAAAAGCAGTGCAAGAAGCTGAAGATGTATGCGGATTTAGCATAAAATCAGCGTATATTGGTATCGCAGGTAGCCATATTCGTAGTTTTGATTCACATGGTGTTGTTGCTATTGAAAACGCTGAAGTATCACAACGTGATTTAGATCGTGTAATTGAATCCGCAAAAGCAGTACCCATGCCAGCAGATCAAGAAATACTACATATTTTGTATCAGGACTTCATGATTGATAATCATAATGGAATTAAAGAACCACTTGGTATGTCTGGTGTACGCTTAGAAGCGAAAGTACATATGGTAACGGCATCCTCTAGTGCAGTGCAAAATATTAAAAAATGTGTCAATCGTTGTGGTATCAAAGTGCAAGATATTGTGCTTGAGCAACTAGCTTCTAGCTATTCGGTATTAACTGACGATGAAAAAGAGTTAGGTGTGTGTTTAGTCGATATTGGTGCAGGTACCACGGATGTCGCCGTTTTTGTTGAAGGTGCCATTAAACATACATCAGTCATTCCAATTGCAGGTAGTCAAATTACCAGTGATATTGCACATGCTTTAAGGGTTGCAACAGATACGGCCGAGCGTATTAAAGTGCAATATGGTTCGGCGATGAGTAATCTCGTTAAATCAGATGATGCAATTGAAATTCCAGGGTTAGCAGATCGTTTGGCTAGGCGTGTGCCATTGCAAACATTAGCCGGTGTAATTGAAGCGCGTACGGAAGAGCTATTTGGTT
This sequence comes from Candidatus Nebulibacter yamunensis, assembly GCF_024208055.1. Lineage (NCBI taxonomy): Bacteria > Pseudomonadati > Pseudomonadota > Gammaproteobacteria > Thiotrichales > Francisellaceae > Candidatus Nebulibacter > Candidatus Nebulibacter yamunensis. The sequence goes on along the minus strand of NZ_JAMBMW010000011.1, from coordinate 38,312 downwards.
TGATTTATGAATCCCTCGATAAGAATAATTTATTAGAATTGATCTCAGCAGGGCTTGTGTTAACAGGGGGGGCTGCCAAGATGAAAGGCATTGCGCAATTGGCAGAAGAAATTTTTAAAGTGCCAGTGCGTATAGGTGGTCCCACAAATATAACAGGAGTGCAGGATGTGTTACATAATCCTGTGCATTCGACTGGCGTTGGTTTACTTATGTATAGTCATATCCAAGCAGAGGAAGGGCAAGTTGCGTATGATGACAGCTCAGAAAATGGCGGTGTATGGCATAAAATGAAAGGTTGGTTTGGTAAACATTTTTAATTTTTAGATATTGAATATTGTTATAATTTAAAGGAGCAAATAATGTTTAAAATTTCAGAGTCGCTAACAGATAACGCAGTGATTAAAGTGATTGGCGTTGGCGGCGGCGGTGGTAACGCAGTTGAGCATATGTTATCGCAAAACATAGAAGGTGTCGAATTTATCTGTGCTAACACTGATTCACAGGCTTTGAAGAATTCAAGTGCACGCAATGTGATCCAAATAGGCAGTGAGCTTACGAAAGGTTTAGGAGCTGGTGCAAACCCAGAGGTAGGTAAGCGTGCAGCGCAAGAAGATCGTGCACGTATTCAGCAAGCATTAGACGGTGCAGATATGGTATTTATTACAGCCGGAATGGGTGGTGGCACGGGAACTGGTGCGGCTCCTGTTATAGCAGAAGTAGCTAAAGAAATGGGTATTCTAACTGTTGCAGTTGTGACTAAGCCTTTCCCATTTGAGGGGCGCCGCAGGATGCAATTAGCAGAATATGGTATCAGTGAATTATCTCAAAGTGTTGATTCATTAATTACTATTCCCAATTCAAAATTACTAAGTGTATTAGGGAAAAATATTAGTTTATTAGATGCTTTTAAAGCCGCAAATGGCGTGTTGCAAGGAGCAGTACAAGGTATAGCCGAGCTTATCACGCGCCCAGGACTCATCAACGTTGACTTTGCAGATGTTAGAACCGTGATGTCAGCAATGGGCGTTGCAATGATGGGAACAGCAACGGCAATTGGTGAAAATCGTGCTCGTGAAGCAGCAGAAGCAGCGGTAGCAAGTCCATTGTTGGAAGATGTAAATTTGGCGGGGGCAAAAGGTGTGCTTGTTAATATCACAGCTGGTATGGATATGTCGATTGGTGAGTTTGAGGAAGTTGGAGATGTGATTAAGGCATTTACTTCAGATCAGGCAACAGTTGTTGTTGGTACAGTAATCGACACTGAGATGTCAGATGAGTTGCGCGTCACAATCGTAGTAACTGGTCTTGAAACAAGTGATAAAACATCTTTTGTCAGTAGTGGAGCATCCGGGATGCATAGATCAGCAAGTCCGTATTCACGTCAAAGTGTGTCATTCTCACAAGCATCTAAAGGACACGTTGATAATGTTGTAACAAGTTCAAATACATTAAGACGTCAAGCTCCATCGGCAGAAGCAACACCAACATCAGAAAAAGAGCAAAAGCTTTCAGCTGATTCAGATAACGAATATTTAGATATTCCAACCTTTTTGCGTCGCAAAGCGGATTAAGTTTTTAAAGTACCCAATGTTAGATTTGTCATTACGTTCTACTTTTATGGTTTTAGTTTGAAAGCTACTAACTACTTTCTTACCTCTGTGCACGATGATTTTTTAATTTAAGTAGTTCCTGAATTGGTTTTTGTCAAAACTGACTAACATATTCTTCCCCATGTACAGAACTTTCTTATGAAAAAGCATCGTCCACATAGAAAGGATACGTTATCATAAGTGATCTTTTTTCAAAAAAGTAAACATTATGTCAGATAAAAAAATTGTCCTTGTTGATGGCTCGTCTTACCTCTTTCGTGCTTTTCATGCCTTACCACAACTCACCAATAGCCTAGGCGAGCCCACAGGTGCGATATTTGGTGTAATCAATATGCTTAAAAAATTACCTGAGCAATTACAAACAGATTATATTGCAGTTGTATTTGATGCTAAAGGTAAAAACTTTCGCCATGGTTTATATCCAGAATATAAAGCTAATCGTAAAGCAATGGCAGATGAGTTACGTGCTCAAATTTCGCCCGTATATGAATTAGTCGAAAAATTGGGCTTTCCACTTATTATTGTGGAGGGTGTTGAGGCGGATGATGTAATTGGCACACTTGCGAAGCGATTTGCACAAGAAAGTTACGAGGTTATTATCTCAACTGGTGATAAGGATATGGCACAACTTGTCGATCTACATATTACGCTTATGGATACGATGAAAAATGAAACGACTGATATAAATAAAGTCGTTGAAAAGTTTGGTGTCAAACCCAATCAAATCATTGACTATCTGGCGCTAGTGGGTGACGTTTCTGATAATATTCCAGGTATCCCCAAAGTCGGTCCTAAAACAGCAGTTAAATGGTTGCAGGAATACCATGATATTGGTGGCGTGATTGCTAATGCTGATAAATTGGTGGGAAAAGTCGGTGAAAATTTGCGTGCGAACTTAAATTTATTACCATTATCTTATAAGCTTGCGACGATTAAATGTGACCTTGATTTACCTTATACAGCTTATGATATACAGCGTAAAGCACCTGATATTCATTACCTTAGAACAGCTTTTCAGCACTATGAATTTAAGGGGTGGTTGCGTGAGTTAGATAAGTATGAGGCAGATGATAACATCCAACACAACACAAGTATAGAAAAGCCATCAAAATTAGATTATAAAATTATTCTGGACCTGACTCAATTTGATGTATTGTGTGAAAATCTTGAAAAGGCAAACTTATTTGCTTTTGATACAGAAACAGATTCACTTGATACTTTTAATGCCCGTCTTGTTGGAATTTCTTTTTCATTAAAGTCGTATCATGGCGTTTATATTCCACTTTTGCATGATTATGAAGGGGTGCCAAAACAACTAGACTTTAATGATGTTATAGCGAGATTAAAGCCAATTTTAGAAAGCGATAAAATTGAAAAGATTGCCCAGAATGCAAAGTTTGACCTTAAGGTGTTAGCCAATGTTGGAATAACGGTTAAAGGTGTGAAATATGACACAATGCTTGAGTCTTATGTATTAAATAGTTTAGCAACGCGTCATGATATGGATTCATTAGCAAAACATTATTTACACTATACGACCATGAGTTTTGAGGATGTAGCGGGAAAAGGGAAGAAGCAGTTTACCTTTAATCAAATTGATATTGCTAAGGCTGGTTTTTATGCTGCTGAAGACGCTGATATTACATATCGTTTACATGAAGTATTATGGCCCTTATTACAACAAACTGAAAGCTTGAAAAAACTGTATTTAGAAGAAGAGCTTCCTGTAAGCTTTGTTATCGATCATATGGAACGCACGGGAGTTAAAATAGATATCAAGCTTTTGCATGATCAAAGTCAGTTATTAAGTGTCAAGATTGCTCAGCTTGAAGAGGCGTGTATAGCATATGCGGGTACTCAGTTTAATTTATCTTCGCCTAAACAGTTACGAGAAATTCTATATGATAAAATGGATCTACCTGTACTGAAAAAAACGCCAACAGGAGAAGCCTCAACGGCTGAAGATGCACTGCAAGAATTAGCTCAGATTTATGAGTTTCCAAAGCTCATCATTGAGCATCGCCATTTAACTAAACTCAAAACGACTTATACCGATAAGCTGCCTTTAATGGTTAATTCTAAAACTGGACGAGTACACACTTCGTACCAGCAAGCAATAACTAGTACAGGAAGGCTATCGTCAACTGATCCTAACTTACAAAATATTCCAATTCGTTCACAAGTAGGACGTGAGATTCGCCAAGCTTTTATTGCAGAAAAAGGTTATAAAATTGTCGCAGCTGATTACTCTCAAGTTGAGCTTAGAATCATGGCACATCTCTCACAAGATCTAAACTTATTAAAAGCTTTTCAACAAGGCTTGGATATTCACCAAGCAACGGCTGCAGAAACGCTGGGGATTAAGCCTGAACAAGTCACTGCTGAACAACGTCGTCAAGCAAAAGCCATAAACTTTGGTCTAATTTATGGTATGGGATCATTTGGTTTAGCCAAACAATTGGGTATTCCAAGAGGAGAGGCACAAGCGTATATTGACGTGTATTTCTCACGTTATCCTGGAGTGAAACGCTATATGGATGAGACCAAGGAGTATGCTTTACAACATGGTTTTGTTGAAACCATATTTGGTAGACGCTTATATTTACCAGACATTCATTCTAGGAATATGGCAAAAAAACGTGGGGCAGAACGTGTGGCAATTAATGCACCAATGCAGGGATCAGCGGCAGATATTATTAAGCGAGCAATGATTTTAATTGATAAGTGGATAGTAACAAACAAAATAGACACTAAAATGCTAATGCAAGTGCATGATGAGCTTGTTTTTGAGGTCAAAGAAGAAAAAATAGCAGATGTGACAAAAGAAATTAAACAATGTATGGAATCAGCTGCACTGTTACGTGTGCCATTAATCGTTGACGTTGGCGTTGGTAGCAATTGGGATGAAGCACATTAGCAACTTTACAAGTTTAAATGTGGTTTTTAGGTTTTAACTATATAATAGAGGGGTTTAAACATTATTCAAAACTTTATCCTTGAAATAATGATTTAAATACCCACTTGTTTGCGGTTGAAATTTGAAATAAAACAAACCCAAAGAGGAGTTTATATGTCTGAAAAGCAAGTTTATGATTTTCAAACCGAAGTCAAACAATTATTACAGTTAGTGATTCATTCACTTTATTCAAATCGTGAAATCTTCTTAAGAGAGCTTATCTCAAATGCCTCAGATGCAGCAGAAAAATTGCGCTTTGAAGCATTACACAATGCTGATATTTTTGAAAATGACATTGATCTTAAAGTCAGAATAGCTTTCAATAAAGAGGCTAAAACAATCAAAATCACAGATAATGGAATTGGGTTATCGCGTGAAGAGGCTATTGAACATTTGGGTACGATTGCTAAGTCTGGGACGAAAAAATTTTTAGAAGCTTTAACGGGAGATCAAAGTAAAGATTCTCAATTGATTGGTCAATTTGGTGTGGGCTTTTATTCTGCTTATATCGTTGCTGACAAAGTTACTGTAAATTCTCGTAAAGCAGGCTTAAATGCAAATCAAGCAGTCTGCTGGGAATCTAAAGCGGATGGTTCATTTACAGTTGAGGATATTACTAAAGATAAAAGAGGTACGGAAATCATCCTTCATTTAAAAGAAGGTGAAGATGATTTATTAGATGATTGGAAATTACGCCAAATCGTCAAGAAGTATTCTGATCATATTTCTTTACCTATCCAAATGCTAAAAACAGAATATGATGAAGAAGGTAAAGCTAAAGAGACAGAAGAATGGGAAACCATTAACAAAGCAAAAGCATTGTGGATACGCTCAAAAGCGGATATTTCCGATGAAGATTACAAAGAGTTTTATAAGCATATTTCGCATGACTTTACTGACCCACTGATTTGGTCACATAATAAAGTAGAAGGAAATCTTGAATATATTAGCTTATTGTACTTGCCAGAGCGCGTGCCATTTGATTTATGGGATCGTGAGCGTAAATCAGGTTTGCACCTTTATGTTCAGCGTGTATTTATCATGGAAAATGAACAGTTACTACCGTCTTATTTACGTTTTGTGAAAGGTGTAATTGACTCCAATGACTTACCATTAAATATTTCTCGTGAAATTTTACAGCATAATAAAGTGATTGATAAGATTAAAAAAGCAACGACAAAGAAAGTGCTTGATATGCTATCGAAAATGGTAGAAGAAGATAAAGAAAAATATGCAAAATTCTGGAAAGCATTTGGTCAAGTGTTGAAAGAAGGACCTGCTGAAGACTATGAAAATAGAGAAAAAATAGCAAGTTTATTGCGTTTTGCATCAACACATAAAGATACATCTGAGCAAGATGTGTCATTGGCAGATTATGTCTCACGTATGCAAGAAAACCAAAAGTATATCTATTATGTCACGGCAGAAAGCTTTAATGCTGCAAAAAATAACCCGCAATTAGAGGTTTTTCGTAAGAAAGGCATTGAAGTGTTGTTATTAAGTGATCGTGTTGATGAGTGGATGACTTCGCATTTAAGTGAATTTGATGGTAAGACGCTTAAATCTGTTGCCAAAGGCGATTTAGACTTGGGTGAGTTAGATTCAGAAGAAGACAAAAAGCATCAACAAGATACACAAAAAGCGTTTGAAAGCATAATTAAACAGATGAAAGAAGTGCTCAAAGACAAAGTAGAAGACGTTCGCATTTCTAAGCGCTTAACAAACTCACCAAGTTGTATCGTCGTTAATGATTATGGCATGAGCATGCATTTACAAAAAATGATGGCAGATGCAGGACAAACGATGATGCCAGGTATGGGGGGCAAACCAATTTTAGAAATCAACTCTGAACATCAGTTGGTTAAGCATTTACAAGATGAACAAGACGATGCTCAGTTTGCAGATTGGACAAACCTTTTATATCAACAAGCACTTCTTGTAGAAGGTGCTCAGCTTGAAGATCCAGCAAGTTTTGTTGGGCTTGTGAATAAGTATCTTTGTGCTTAATTTTAGAATAATCAAAAATCAGAAATATTGCAGCAATAAGCTCTATTTCTAGATTCCTTAACTTGCTCTTAAATATTAAAAATAACCACTAATCATATCAATGGCTATGATGGGTTATTCATCATGATGCATTTAAAGAATGTGGCACTAACTGACGTTAAGACTCTCGCAAACTTTAGCTAATATGTTGAGTTTATGTTTGGCATCAACGGCATAGTCATTGCTTTTATCCCACGCATAGCCTGCCAAAATTGAACAAATCTTTGCTTTTATTTCAGGTGGTTGAGTTTTGCTATAAATGATTTTTTGCAGATTCCCGTTATACCACGCACGAACATAACATTTAAAGGTGTTCACCCATTGCTGTAATGGTTCTGCAAATTCAGTTTGCCAATCAACAGTTTGATTACTTAATGTTTTATCTAATGCATTTGCAGCAAGAACAGCTGATTTTAAAGCAATCGTAACACCTGATGAAAAAATGGGATCCAAAAACTCTCCTGCGTTGCCAAGTAAGGCATAGCCATGCCCATACAGTGATGTTACATCTTGAGCATAACCAGTAATGTTGCGCACGGGTGTTGTAAACTGAACATTACTTAATATACGCTTAAGGTTGGGTGCTAGCTGAAGTAAAGCAAGTAATTGTTGTTCATTTGATAAACTTTCATTTCCAAGTAAACCAGGTTCCCCAACCACGCCGATGGAATATTTTTTATTGGATAAAGGAATTAACCAAAACCAGATGTCTTGCTGTTGTGGGTGGGTGGTGATTAAAATTTTATTTTGATCGAACAGTGATTGATCAACAGAGGTGTGGATATGTGTAAAAATAGATTTGCGCGGTGGAAATTCACTTGGTCGATTAAGATTTAAAAGGTTAGGAAGAATGCGCGAAAAGCCGCTAGCGTCAAGGATAAACCTTGTTTGATAGGTATGGCTGTTATAATTGGTATCAACAGCTTTAAGTTGATGAATATTGTCACCAAAAGCAACTTCAGTTACACGTTGTTGGTAGTGAATTTCTACACCATAATTTTGAGCTTCGTCAGCCAATAGTTTATCAAAAGTAGCCCGCTCAACTTGAAATGTAGTATTAAATCCAGGGCATGATTTTTGACTAAAATCAAAATCAGTATATGTATCTTTATGACAAAATGCTGCACCATTTTTAAACTGGAACCCAGCATTTTCAACCACGCCTAGGAGATTAGCACTTTGTAGGAATTCCATTGCTTGTGGTAATAGGCTTTCACCAATTGAAAAGCGTGGAAATTGTGAGGATTCGATAATGGCTACACGATAGCCTTTTTGCGCTAAAATAGATGCAGCAACCGTACCTGAGGGACCTGCGCCAATAATAATTACATCATAGAAAGTTAAGTGCATATGTTAAGAGCATTTTGGATAAGTGAAGTTAATGTAACGGATAAGAAAGTATTGATCTATAATTATTTCGTAAAAAGAATACTTTTATACTTTTCTTTTTTTTTGTCATCAGTTATCTTGCTTCTTGCAGGCTCTTGCTTGTATCGAAAATAATACCCAATTTAATAAAAAAACAGTAAGGGATGAGAGAACTATGTTGAAAAAACTAACTTTAGCTGTGCTTGCTGCTTCTGGATCGACGGTTGTTTATGCTCAAGATGTTAGTAGCAGTCAATCAACCGATAATCAATCGGTACAAGCACAAATTGCTGAACTCAAAAAAGAAATCGCCGCATTACAGGCTAACCAAGAAGCTTTGTCAAGCGGTAAGCAAACGGGCTCATCTGTGACAAGTGTTGGCGAGGATAGTGAACATGTAACTGTCCCTACAAATCAGGGGCAGATTCAGAACTTCTTATTCTCAGATGTGAAACAAGGTGTTGTTCCTATGGGAATGTTAAGCTCTTCTCAATTTGCACTAGGACTTCTGAAACAGCGTAACAAGTACAGTGACTATGGCTTGATCTTTGGTGGATATTTGGAAATTGATGCTCAAACTTGGAATGGTAGTACAATACCTGCTAAAAATACTAAAACTCCTACTGTTACTGATTATCAGTCGGGAAAAGGTATCTATATGACAACTGCAAACCTTTATACTGCTGCAAACCTTGGTCGTTATGTGACTACCGAGTTGACTTTAAGTGGTGATCAGGATAGTTCACCAAGTGTTAACGATGCACTTGTAATATTTGGTAATTTAGATGACTACCCACTCTATGCCACTGTTGGTAAGAACCGCATTCCATTAGGGTCTTTCTCAGGTGGGGGTCCATGGACAGGTTCATTAACACAAATGTTGTTTAGACCAGGTCGTGTCGCTAATGCGTCATTAGCATACTATCAATATGGTTTAAGCACTAATGTAACATTCTTCCAAACCGATGATCACACTAGTGATGTTTCCTATTCTGCCTTCTATGGTGGTACGGCAGGTGAATGGGGCTATGGTATCAATGGTGGTTATGTTTATAATGTAAATGGTACAGGCAATAGTTCATTTACAGGCGCTACAAACCCTGGAACAACTAAAACACGCATCGGTGCAGTAAACTTTGATGCAAGTCTAAGTTATGATGTCTATGGTGTGGGGGCTGGTTGGGCTCAAACGACGAATAAATCTAGTATAACAAACAACGGTTATGCTGGTGCATGGTATGTGCAGGCAGGGTTTTCTCCAGAGATCTATGGTCGCTCAACTAACTTTAATATCTCTTATAACGGTTCTTATAACACAAACGATATTCCAGTCACGCTAAGCGGTAGTGCGATTAACGGGTATAAGCCAACTAATGTTGTAGCAGGCACGGGTGTAAATAAAATGGTTGTAGCATCTGCGCAACGTCCATTCTTTACTGAAAATGTATTGCTTGGTTTGGAGTACGCTTACATGCACATGTACAACAATCAGCATGCTAATGCCTATACGCTAGATATTTCTGTGTATTTCTAATCTAATAAATCTTTTTTAATTCCCTTAACTTAAATTTATAAGCCTGCAAACGCAGGCTTATAAATTTCCCCATCGCGATCCTTTAAAGGATCACTCTATCAAGATCGATTGCCAATTGTGTTATCGCTTGTAATGCTATTTTGCTACCAAACGTATATCTTAAAATGGGGGAAAAATATAAAGAGGAAAGAGCAAAGCAAATGATGAATTGAATCTCAGCTGTAACGTGGCAACATATCAATTTCCACTGGAAGATATAAGTTTATGTCAAGAAACTCTGCCCCAGATATTGAAGTAATATCAAATTTTTATATGCTTACAGAGTTCGGAATGTAGGAACCAAACAAAGAAAAAATGAAATAGAGTGCGAAAAAACTCACAAAGCCAGCAATTGGCAGAAACGTGACCAGAAAATCTTTATCCAAGCCTTGCTCTTCTGCAAAAATAATTACCAAAAAACTTGGTGGTAAGCATGCACTAATCAAAATTACCATTTTTGCATAACCGGAAACATCAAAAAGTGAAACAAAAGCAAAAGCAATTCCATACCCCACTAGCATTTTTACAAATAGTGTCACTATAGACGGAAGCACATGTTTAGGGAAATATATGAAACGATATCCTAGGACAAACATAACCGCAGGTAAAATTAGATAACCAACGCCATTTAGTCCTTCGCTCAGGTAATAATTCATACCTCCAAAGATAAAATGTATAAGCAGACCACAAACTACTGAAAGGGGTATTGGACCTAAAAAGAAGCTTCGAATAAATTTAAAGGACATGTGCTGCTTCGTGCCATAATAACAAGTAATAAAATAATTGAAGGTAAAAAGAATAATTGCATGTGTGATATCAAAAACGAAGAAAGTCGGTAGCGCTGGAGATCCATACAACAATAACACCAATGCCAAACCAATACTCCCTCCCTCTAAAGACGAGAAAGCTGCCACAAAAGAACCAGCTTCTATAGGCTGAATTTTTCTAATCCTAATATAGACTATTGATACCACAAATAAACCCAATACAACGCAAACAGTAGCAAGAGGTAGTAATATTAAAGACGGTGAGATTTTAATGTTTGCCATTGCTGATATAATCATACATGGCAATAGTAGGAAAGAAATACTTTGACTAATCCATTTCAAAAATCGTTCAGAAGCCCATGAACGCCTGCAAGATAAAAATCCCAGAAGACCAGCCAATACAGGAATAAGTAAGTTTAAAATTAGCATTTTTTATACCGAGAATAATTGATAAAGAATCTCAGACACCCCGTACCCTGCGGGTTTTGAAGAGACGTGCCCCTTTCTATCGTACACTACTTTTTGTACGTCAGTTTTCGCATTTGAAACGGTACAAGGTATAATTCGACTGTCAGCGAGGAGTCCTATATCATTTTCACCATCCCCCACATAGTAGATTTCAGCATCTTGCGGCAAATATTGGAGCAAGTTAACTTTATCTATTCTTGGTGGCACGATATCTAAACCACCATCGCCATCTGGGTAGGAATAAACACAAAGGTCCCATCCTTCTTCACTAATGAAGTCTTTGATTTTTTTTTCAGCTATCAAGACTTGAGAACCGAATTTTTTAGACCAAATAGATCGCTTTGGTTCTTCTCTGTAGGGAGGTAAATTTAATTGACCAATTTTTGCTTGAAAAGCTGATAAATCTGCGTTGGCAGGCTGTACGTAATCAACTTCGTCAGAGGGTATAACAATATGTCCGCCATTTTCCGCACAAATCATCCACGTATTAAGTTGAATATCAGCAGCAATTTCCTTTAGCAAGGGATAATCCTTTCCAGAGGCAAGAAATAATTTCACGCCCATTTCTTCTAATGCCACAAATTGTTGCATTAATTTTTCTGGAATTGGGTATCCAGGCATTTCAAGTGTTCCATCACGATCAAATCCCACATAAATATTCTGCAACATAGCGCCTCCTAATGTTAATTTTAAAATATCTGTTTTAATGCCGATCACAGAACATTATCTGATAAGGTACTTTTTATGTTCCATGCGTAATTTTTGTTATTTCTTTCTACTCCGTAAATGCTACAGAATCTCTTAAAAATAAAGATTCTTTATGAGGGCTATCTTGCGTAGTATGGCTTAATGCAATTTTCCTATTGTTGTAATGCGACAGAAGGAACTCCTGTTTGCCAAGCATAGGTGCTTGCTTTGTCCTTCTTACGTAACGAATAATCTCTTTTGCCCTTTCAAAAGGGATAGATGCCCTCCACCTACCACAACGATGTCAACTTTCATAAAATCACCCTTACTCCAATTGTATAGAAATTTGCTATCGATGCGTAGATTATCCCGGCATTGTAGGGTTGCTAAAAAAATCAGGTTTAGTTCAGCGTTTGATACTTTACAGCCTTTACTTATTCGCTTACAAGAACTTTTCAAAATAAGTTATCAAAAGCGTAGAATCTATATTCCAAATCAGGTTAAGAGGGCTATTCAAAATCTAACAATGAGGTCGATATTTCAATTGATGGAAGGGATTGGAGTGATTCACTTCTACGAAGAGAGCTTAAAAAAGTTGGTTAATAGTTGTAATGCTGTATATGGGGATATTTTTTCTTTAATATATGGCGGAATGGACGGGACTCGAACCCGCGACCCCCTGCGTGACAGGCAGGTATTCTAACCAACTGAACTACCACTCCGCGATTTTATGGTGCCGACACCAGGACTTGAACCCGGAACCTGCCGATTACAAGTCGGCTGCTCTACCAGTTGAGCCATGTCGGCAACAAGATGGCATTCTATAGATTTCAGAATATAAGTCAACAGGTGAGTTTCAAAAAAAACATAAAAAATTTGAAGTTTAAGAGCTCGTTGAAGATCGGAATTATTGAGGTTAAATTCGAGATTGAATATAAGTTTTTTTATTTTTTAACGGATTGTATATGAACATGAATATTCCTTATAAAGTTTAAACGCAAGCTGGATTTCGCATTTTCCAGTGTAGCATTTTGGAATGATTGAAATAATTGTTTTTAACAAAGAATAATAGTTTACCGAGGCTTTGAAATAGCAGTGCATAGGTATATACTTGCTTACTAAAGTTTGACAAAAAGGAGGAAATAACATGGATAACTTTATTTATTACAATCCAACGTGCATTTTTTTTGGAAAGGGTGAAATTAAACAACTGGCAACAGCAATTGATCGAAAACTTAAGGTGTTGCTTGTCTATGGTGGTGGCAGCATTAAAGTTAATCGCGTTTATGACCAAGTCATGAATGCGTTAAAAGCACATCAAGTTTTCGAGTTTTCAGGGATTGAACCAAATCCTGAATACGAAACTTGTATGAAGGTAGTGGAATATATTCATGTCAATAACGTTGATTTTATTTTGGCTGTTGGCGGTGGTTCGGTAATTGACGCAGTCAAATTTATCGTTGCAGCTGCAAAATTTAAAGGAGATCCTTGGGATATTTTAGCTAAAAATGCAGATATCACTGAAGCCTTGCCTTTTGGTTCAGTATTAACCTTACCTGCAACTGGTTCTGAGATGAATAATAATTCAGTCATTTCTCGTCGTGCGTTCAATAAAAAACTTTTTTTCTCACATGATAAAGTTTATCCCGTATTCTCAATCCTTGATCCAGAGACAACATATACCTTGCCATCAAGACAAGTAGCAAATGGAATAGTCGATGCTTTTGTTCATGTAATGGAACAATATTTAACCTACCCACAGAATGCACCTTTGCAAGATAGATTTGCTGAAGGAATCTTGCAAACGTTAATTGAAGAAGGGCAAAAAGTACTTATTAACCCACATAATTACGATGTGCGCGCTAACATTATGTGGGCAGCAGCTCTGGCCTTAAACACACTTATTGAAAAGGGTGTTAAAACAGATTGGGCAACGCATATGATTGGTCATGAATTAACAGCGATTTATGGTTTGGATCACGCACAAACCTTAGCCATTATTTTGCCGAGTGTAATGAAGTATAAGCGTGATAAGAAAGCTGATAAACTTGTCCAATATGCTGAGCGTGTTTGGGGTGTTGATAAAGCATTATCAAGTGAACAAAAAATCAATTTGGGAATAGAGAAAACGCGAGCTTTTTTTGAGAAGATGGGCAATCCTACTACGATCAGTGCATACAGCTTAAGTAAAGGTAAATTTGATGCCATTATAGAAAATTTAAGGCAAAATGGCAGATTTCAACTTGGTGAACGTCAAGATATTACGCTCGAAGATAGTCGTAAAATCCTTGAAATGAGCTTTGAGTAATATTTTTTGTGATAACACACTAGTCAGCCCCCTTATTTTTGCATTAAACTTTTAGTTGGAAAAGTTTAATGAAGCCTTCTGTAAATAACAGGAGAAGCAAAAAGGAGTTTATATGACCACAGTGATAAGACCAAAACGAGTGTATGCAGCCATTTGGATGCTCTATGCAGCAAGTATTCTTGGGCTTTTAGATTTGTTGACTTCATCAACTTTAATTATTCAGCCTGAGAATTTGATCTGGCTTGATGTCATCGCTTATCTTGTAATGATGGGAGCCGCTTTTGTGATTAGTTTAGGAGTAAAAGCTGCTAAAGTCGTTTATATTATTCTCGCTCTGATGTGGTATTTAGCTCTTATCTTCTACTTGCCTGAACATTATGGTCATCCGCTTAATTTTTGGTTGGCGTTTATAGAAATCATCTTGATCATTGCTGCGTTTTATATCTTATACCAACCAAAAGCGATGCGTTGGTTTAAACATGTGAAAGCATCATCTTAACTGCTTTTACATATTTCGTGCTTCTGCCAGATAAGCTTACTGTGTTCACGAGAACGGGACACTCATAGCCACAGCTAACAAGGTAGTTTGTTTATCATCGTGTACAAAACTCATTGTAGCCGACATTGTCAAATCATTCATAACTGATATACTCTTGCTACATTCGTTTATATGGATTTATAAGCTGTGCTTACGTTTCAAGAAATTATATTTAAACTTCAACAATATTGGGCTGCAAAAGGTTGTATGATTGTTCAGCCTTTAGATATGGAGGTCGGTGCAGGCACCTTTCACCCGTCGACTTTTTTGCGTGCAATTGGTCCTGAGAGCTGGAATGCAGCTTATGTTCAGCCATCACGCAGACCAACAGATGGTCGTTATGGTGACAATCCAAATCGTGGGCAGCATTATTATCAATTTCAAGTAGTAATGAAGCCTTCACCAAAAGATTTTCAGGAGTTGTATTTGGGGTCGTTGTGTGTGTTGGGAATTGATCCTCTAGAACATGATATTCGTTTTGTAGAAGACAATTGGGAGTCTCCAACTCTCGGTGCTTGGGGTTTAGGTTGGGAGGTATGGGCAAACGGTATGGAAGTGACGCAATTTACTTATTTTCAGCAAGTTGGGGGGTTGGAGTGTAAACCCATAACCGGCGAGATCACTTATGGTCTTGAGCGTTTGGCAATGTATTTGCAAAACGTTGATAGCATGTATGATTTATTATGGGCAAACACTGCAATGGAACCGGTTTATTATCGTGATGTATTCCAGCAAAATGAGCGAGAAATGTCACAATATAACTTCGAAGAAGCAGATGTAGAACATTTGTTTAATGAGTTTGAGTTTTTGGAAAAGGAAAGTGCGCGTCTTTTGGAAAAAGGTTTAGCATTACCTGCCTATGAGATGATGTTAAAGGCCTCACATGCATTTAATATGCTTGATGCTCGCCATGCCATTTCAGCTACTGAGCGACAGCGCTATATCTTGCGTGTGCGTGCTTTATCAAGAGCTGTAGCCGAAGTGTATTATAGATCACGTGAAGAATTAGGGTTTCCTGTTTTACAAAATATTTAAATCTTATCCCCATATATCGTCTTTTATGGCATCATAGCGAGCAAATTCGCTAAAAGGGACAATTATGTTCAGTATCTTCTTAATTCTTGCATTTATAATCGGTTTGACAGTCGGGATCATTGTCATAAGACTAAGTTCAAAAGAGCTTAAGAACAAACTTAAAATACTTGAAGTTTCAATTGATGATTTAACCAGAACAAATCTGGAAACAGCAGTAGAGCTTCAGCAAAAAAAAGAACAAAACTTAATACTAAATACCGAGCATAAGCATTATCAAGAATACCAACAAAAACTCATTCAAGAGTTAAGCTTATTTAAGCAAAAATTTGAAATTAGAAATGATGAAGTCATAAAACTACAAAATAAATCAGCCACTGATGATGCTAAGGCAGATGCTTTAAATTCAGAAGTTTTACGTTTAAAACAAGAATTAGTTGAGCTTAAAAAACAATATCAAGAAACGATTGAACGTGCAAATAATAAACTAGAAGCACTCGGGGCAGAAAAGTCAAATTTGCAAGCAGAAGTATCTAAGCTTGGTAAACATATAGAAGCACAAAGCCAAAGTGCACAAGAGAAAATAGCACTATTGGAAAATGCTAAGATAAGCTTAACCGAGCAGTTTGAAAATTTAGCTAATCGCATTTTTGAAGAAAAAGGAGAGAAGTTTGTCAATCAGAATAAGCTTAACCTTGCGGAGATACTACAACCTTTCAAAAACGATATAACTGACTTTAAAAAGAAAGTTGATGATGTATATGTGCATGAAGCAAAAGAGCGTGCTTCACTGCAAAAAGAAGTCAATAAACTATTTGAACTTAATCAAGAAATGAACAAAGAAGCGAAGAACCTCACCAAAGCTTTAAAGGGAGATAAAAAACTGCAAGGTGATTGGGGTGAGGTGATATTGGAACGTGTACTTGAATCATCAGGTTTACGTAAAGGTTACGAATATGAAGTCCAAAATAGCTATAAAGCACAAGATGAAGAGGATAAAGATGTGCGTTTGCGACCTGACGTCATTGTTCATTTACCAGATGGCAAAGATGTAATTGTTGATGCTAAAGTATCACTTGTTAGTTATGAAGCGTACACGCGTTCAGAGTCAGAAGCAACGCGTTTAGAGTGTTTGAAAAAACATATTGAGGCGATTCGACAGCATATTAATCTATTGTCAGGTAAAGGTTATGAAGCATTGTCAGGGGTTAACTCTCTTGATTTTATTTTGATGTTTATGCCAATTGAAGCAGCTTTTGTTGTTGCATTTCAGCATGATGATGCGCTTTTCCACGAAGCATTTAAAAAACGGATTATCATTGTGACACCCACAACTTTGCTTGCGACATTAGGTACGATTAGGAATACTTGGAACTATGAAAGATTAAATAAAAATGCAAGTGAAATTACAGAACGTGCTACTAAGATGCTTGATAAATTTAGAGGATTTGTTGAGGATATTGAGTCTTTAGGTAAGCAAATTGATAAGTCAAAGGAATGTTATGAGGGTGCACTCAATAAACTCAGCAAAGGACGAGGAAATTTGATTTCTCAGGCACTACAACTAGAAAACATGGGTGTTCAAATGAGAAAAACGTTGCCTCAAGATATATTGGATCAAGCAGAAGTAGAACCTAATAATGAAGATAAATAGCTTTATTGCACATCGAGGTGCTAATCAGATTGCACCTGAAAATACGATGCTTGCATTTAAAAAAGCTTATGATGCGGGATGTAAATGGATTGAGTTAGATGTACAGCTAAGTGCAGATGACGTTTTATTTATTTTTCATGACAACAATGCCAAAAAATTAACAGGCATAGATGCAGATATTACTACTTGGCAGTGGCATAAGATTGAAAGTTTATCGGTGTTAAGCGATACATTTTATGACATACATGTTCAAGGATTAAATCGTATTCCAATGCTTAAGACATATCTTGATTGGATGGCTGAAATCACTGATTTGCATACTAATATTGAAGTGAAAGTAAGGCAGAGTTTTGATGAAGTTTATGAAGTGCGTTTGGTTCAAGCATTGTTAAAACTATTAGCAGAATATCCTCAACTACATGATAGGATTTTATTGTCGAGTTTTTCAGAATACGTATTGGGACTGTTAGCAGGTAGTAAATTAGGAATAGCACGTGAGTTTTTATTAGAAATAGAAGATTGGCAGGTTGCTCATCGTGATGTGTTTGACCGCATCAAACAATTATATGGTCTTTGGAATTGTGTTGCGCTTGGCATTAATAATGCTGTTTTAACTCTAGAGCGGATAGTGGAGCTTAAAGCAAGCTTTGGCAAGTTATTGACTTACTCAAATAGCAAACTTACAGATGAGGTTGTTTTACAAATGCTAAAAGAAGGTATAGATGGTGTTTTTATTGATGACTTAAACCTAGTAGAAAAAACATACAATATTACAAAAAATATAGGTTTTTTAGCAACAGGAGATGAAATTACAACTGGCGATGTACTTAATACTAACACTCCTGAGCTTGCCCAAAGGTTATATTCAGAAGGATTTGAAGTAGGCATACATTTGGCTTGTTTTGATAATAAAGATAAGCTAAAAACTAGTTTGAAATTCTTGCTTAACGAGCATGCTATTGTGATCACAGTAGGTGGCTTAGGACCAACAGAGGATGATAAGACAGTAGAAGCAATTGCAGAAGTTTTTGAACAGCAGTTGGTGTTTAATGAAGCATCGTGGCAGCGAATATATGAACGTGTGGCAAAGCGTTTTGGTAGTGTTCCTGAAAATAATAAAAAACAAGCTTATTTCCCGCAAGGTGCTCAAGTTTTGATCAATGAAGTCGGTACAGCAGATGGTTGTTATATTCATCAGGGGGATAAGCACCTATTTATGCTGCCAGGACCACCTCATGAATGTTTGCCAATGTTTGAAAAACTAGTATTACTCATTTTGAGTCAATTACAAAACAAACAAAAGCCAGCACATTTTAATTGGCAGTTGATAGGAGTTTCTGAAGCGCATATTGCATATCAATTAAAGCCCTTGGCAGATAAGTATCAAGTTGAGCTTGGATATAGAGCAGCTTATCCTTACCTTGAAGTTAAGCTACATTTAGCAAGTACAAGTGAAGGTACAATACAATTGGTAAACGAAATAGATGCGCTTATTGAACCATTTGTGGTAAGTAGAAACAAACAGTCTGCCAGCAAGTTATTAAAGAGCTATTTACGTTCAGGAGAGGTTGTATTGACTATGCAAAAAGACGTCACCAAGGGATACGTCTATAGTCATTTAGCAGAAATGATGCCTGTCTGTGAATCGCAACCTAGGTTATCTATTCAATTGCAAACGAATGGTATGACAATATTTTGGCAGAAAACGGATGCTCCAGTGGATGATCTGTCACTACTTGTTAAAGTTGAGGATCATGTCGATAAGCGTGAATTTGAGCAAGAGTTACATGTGCGTTTTAGTAATAAAGGCAAACATAGTCTTAATTTTGTTTATGAATGGATTTGTGCTCAGGTCGTGCGTTTAATTCAAAAGGAGAGGAAGTGATGGAGAATGCTCTTGTTGGTGTTGTAATGGGTTCCAAGTCTGATTGGGAAACAATGAGAAATGCAACAGAAACGCTGAGAGTTTTAGGTATTCCTTATGAAGCGCAAGTAGTGTCTGCTCATAGAACGCCTGATCTTTTATTTGAATATGCTGAATCGGCCGAAGTAAAAGGCTTAAAAGTCATTATTGCCGGTGCTGGAGGAGCTGCACATCTACCTGGGATGCTTGCTGCTAAAACACATATTCCGGTGTTGGGTGTGCCTGTGCAATCCAAAGCTTTATCAGGTCAAGATTCATTGTTGTCAATTGTGCAAATGCCAGCAGGGGTGCCTGTGGCAACTTTTGCAATTGGAAAAGCAGGCGCAATTAATGCCGCACTCTTTGCTTGTAGTATATTGGCTAATCAGCATGAAAAATACAATAAGGCGATAAAGACCTATCGTAAACAACAGACACAAATGGTGTTGAGTAACACTAATTTGGAGTAAATTTAGCAGTGTTGACAGGTGTGCTTGAGAGTCTGTTCATCTAACTGTGTAAATTTTTCATAATTCTAAATTCTGCCTTCAAGTTTGATTAAAAAATGAGGCATAGCTTCACTCCAATTCAAATTTATTTCTGTACACGAAGAAAAAATTACAAAATACCGACAAGCATTATTTTTTCTTGATTTGTAGATTTGCAATATATAAAAAAGCATTTCAATCGGTTATTACAGTTAAGGACTTTAAGTTACGTTTGAAAACTCTACAAGATCCATTCTAAGGTGCTAGTCAAATGAAGAAATCTTCGTGTACAGAGCAAATTTGTGTACAACTGTTGATGTTTGAATCAGTTTGCGTTAGAATGCGCTACCATTTAACTGTGTCAAAGCCTTAAAGATGTTGTTGTAATGTGGGTGGCTCCTTGTTAATTAGGAGGTTACTCTTTTATTGGCGCATGTTTTAAGGTAAATTTTGAGCTGTTTTATATGGCGTTTGTAATAAATGTCATATAAAACAGTTCACTTTTTTGTGAGTTGTGTCTTTGCATTTGCCTAAATTGCAAAGAACTTGCTAAAGCATATTTTTTGTTAAAAGTAATTGCTTTAGTTGAGCTGCATGAGTTTTGTGCAGATTAAAAGCGTTTCACGGTCAATTGTAATCGTGAAAGTAAATAATAATAAAGTGAGGATAAAAGATGTCTTTAGGTATCGTAGGTCGCAAATGCGGCATGACTCGTGTATTCACTGAAGATGGCACATCTATCCCTGTAACAGTTATTCATGTGGAGCCAAATACGGTAACGCAAGTAAAAACTACTAAAACAGATGGATATAGTTCTATTCAGGTGACAACAGGTGTTAAAAAGCGCTCTCGCGTAACTAAACCAGAAGCGGGTCATTTTGCTAAGGCAAATGTTGAGCCAGGTCGTGGTTTGTGGGAGTTTTGTCTAGGTGCTGAGCAAGTTATCGAATTTGAAGCTGGTAAAACAATTGACGTTTCAATGTTTGAGGCTGGTCAAAAAGTAGATGTGACAGGCACATCAAAAGGTAAAGGTTTCCAAGGTGGTGTTAAGCGTCATAATTTCAGAACGCAAGATGCAACTCATGGTAACTCTCTTTCGCATCGTGTACCTGGTTCAACAGGTCAAAACCAAACACCAGGCCGTGTTTTCAAGAACAAGAAAATGGCTGGTCACTTAGGTAATGTTAAAACCACTATTCAAACTCTTGAAGTCGTTAAAGTAGATGTTGAAAATGGTTTATTGCTGCTAAAAGGTGGCATCCCAGGCGCAACAGGCGGTGATGTTATTGTAACACCTGCTATTAAAGTTAAAGCTTAAGAGGGAGAAGTTACGTGGATTTAAATATTAAAACATTAGCGGGCGACAATCATTCGGTATTGAATGTTGCAGATAGCGTGTTCTCTAGAGACTATAACGAAGCGCTCATTCATCAAGTTGTTGTTGCCTATATGGCAGGTAGTCGTCAAGGTACAAAAGCGCAAAAAACACGTGCCGAGGTTTCAGGTGGTGGCTCTAAGCCTTGGAGACAAAAAGGTACAGGGCGTGCTCGTGCGGGGACAATTCGTTCACCTTTATGGCGTAAGGGCGGTGTGATATTCGCTGCTAAACCAAGAAATTATGAGCAAAAAGTCAACCGTAAGATGTATCGAGCTGCCATTCAATCTATTTTATCTGAGCTGTTAAGAGCGGAGCGTTTGTTAGTGATTGAAGGCTTTAAAGTTGAGACGCCAAAAACAAAAGAATTTGTTCAAGCTTTAAAACAATTAGATATAAAAGAAGCATTAATCGTTGTAAGTCCTGAAGAGTTTACCGAAGAGCTTTATCTAGCTTCAAGAAACATTAAAAACGTAGCCGTTGTTGATTCACAAGAAATCAATCCAGTTGCTTTAATGTGTTTTGATAAAGTAATTATGACTCAAGAAGCAGTTAAGCAAGTTGAGGAGCGTTTAGTATGAATCAAGAAAGATTGCTTAAAGTGTTGCTAAGTCCGCATGTGACTAATAAGGCATATGAGGTAGCTGAGCGCTCTTCTTATGTTGTATTTAAAGTCGCAACTAATGCAACTAAAATAGAAATTAAAAAAGCGGTTGAAATGCTTTTTGAAGTAAAAGTTGAAGATGTGAAAACTGTCAACGTGAAAGGTAAAGCGCGCCGTTTTGGTCGTATTGAAGGTAGAACTAAGGACTGGAAGAAAGCTTATATTAGACTTGCTGAAGGTCATGACATCAATTTTATTGGTGCTGAATAAGTTAGAGGTGAGGATAAATAAATGAAAGTAGTTAAAGCAAAACCAACCTCTCCTGGTCGTCGCTTTGTTATTCAGGTTAAAAACCCTGACTTATACAAAGGTAAACCTTTTGCTGGATTAGTTGAGAAAAAATCTAAAAACTCAGGTCGTAATAACCAGGGTCGTATTACAGTTCGTCACCAAGGTGGTGGTCACAAGCAAAATTACCGCGTTATTGACTTTAAACGAGTCAAAGATGATATTCCTGCTAAAGTTGAGCGTATCGAATATGATCCTAACCGTACAGCATACATTGCCTTGGTGTTGTATAAAGACGGAGAAAGAAGATACATGATTGCACCAAAGGGTTTGGTTGAAGGTATGGAGGTAATATCTGGTGAGCATGTCTCGATCAAACCAGGTAACTGTATGCCAATTCGTAACATTCCTTTGGGTGCGGTTGTTCACAACGTTGAGTTGAAGCCAGGTAAAGGTGCTCAATTAGCACGTTCAGCGGGAGCTTCAATGCAAATCGTTGGTAAAGACAATGCTTATGCGATCGTGCGCTTGCGTTCAGGTGAGATGCGCAAAGTGTTGTTAAGTTGTCGTGCAGTAATTGGTACAGTGTCTAATTCTGAGCACAACTTAAGATCAATCGGTAAAGCTGGAGCAAATCGTTGGCGTGGTATTCGCCCGACCGTACGTGGTGTTGCAATGAACCCTGTTGATCACCCACATGGTGGTGGTGAGGGTCGTACATCTGCTGGGCGTCATCCTGTGACGCCGTGGGGTGTGAAGACTAAGGGTAAAAAGACACGTACAAACAAGCGCTCCAATAAGCTGATTGTACAAAGACGTAAATAATTAAAGGGAGAATATTGTGGCTCGTTCATTAAAGAAAGGACCTTTTGTTGATCATCACTTATTAAAGAAAGTGTTTGATGCGCAAGAGGCTAATTCAAAAAAGCCAATTAAAACTTGGTCGAGAAGATCCATGATTGTGCCGGATATGATTGGTTTAACAATTGCTGTGCATAATGGGCATCAACATGTGCCAGTGCTTGTCACTGAAAACATGATTGGACACAAGTTAGGCGAATTTGCTGTGACTCGTAATTACCGAGGTCACGCAGCAGATAAAAAAGCTAAGAAAAAATAATTGAGGTTTTCAATGGAAGTTCAAGCTAAATTAAAACATGCGCGAATTTCAGCTCAAAAAGCGCGTTTGGTTGCTGATCAAATTCGCGGTTTGCCAGTTGAAAAAGCGTTAAATCTTCTTTCTTTTAGCAATAAAAAAGCTGCTAGTCTGATCAAAGGTGTCTTAACGTCTGCTATCGCTAACGCTGAGCATAATGATGGGTTGGATATTGACGAATTGTATGTTTCTACAGTTCATGTCGATGAAGGTCCAACTATGAAACGTTTTGAAGCTCGCGCTAAAGGTCGTGGTAATCGTATTTTAAAACGCACTTCTCACGTAACCGTGAAAGTAGCAGAAAAAAATTAAGGGGCACTAAATGGGTCAGAAGGTACATCCTACCGGTATACGCTTAGGTTTTATCAAAGACTGGCGTTCAGTATGGTATGCAGGTTCCAAGGACTATGCAGATAAGTTAAACACAGATATCGAAGTGCGTACTTATCTTCATAAGAAATTGGAAAATGCTTCCGTTAGTCGTATTAAGATCGAAAGACCAGCGCAAAATGCTAAGGTCACTATTTTCACTGCGCGTCCTGGTATCGTGATTGGTAAAAAAGGTGAAGATGTAGAAATATTGCGTAATGAATTAACTAAAAAAATGGGTATTCCCGTTCAAATCAATATTGAAGAAGTTCGTAAGCCTGAACTAGATGCGCAGTTAGTTGCAGATGGCATTTCACAACAGCTTGAGAAGCGTGTAATGTTTCGTCGTGCGATGAAGCGTGCGATTCAAACAGCGATGAAAATGGGTGCTGAGGGGATTAAGGTATCGATTGCTGGTCGCTTGGGTGGTGCTGAGATTGCACGCACTGAGTGGGCAAAAGAAGGTCGTATTCCACTTCATACTTTCCGTGCTGATATTGATTATGCAACATCTGAGGCTTTAACAACTTATGGTATTCTAGGTGTTAAAGTGTGGATATTCAAAGGCGAAATTCTTCCTGGTCAAGAGCGTAAGCCTGAAGCAGAAGATAAAGCGCCTAAAAAAGCAAAAAGAAGAGGGGCTAAATAATGTTACAGCCTAAGCGTACTAAATTCCGTAAACAGCAAAAGTTACGTAATCGTGGTCTTGCTCTGCGTGGTAATAAAGTAAGTTTTGGTGATTTCGGTTTACAAGCGATTGGTCGTGGTCGCTTAACTGCTCGCCAAATTGAAGCCGGTCGTCGTGCAATTAATCGCCACGTACGCCGTGGTGGTAAGGTTTGGATCCGTGTATTCCCAGATAAACCAATTACTGAAAAACCATTAGAAGTTCGTATGGGTAAAGGTAAAGGTAACGTTGAGTACTGGGTGGCCCAAATTCAGCCAGGAAAAATGCTTTATGAAATCCAAGGTGTGAGTGAAGAAATCGCAAGAGCTGCGTTTGCGCGTGCTGCTGCTAAACTTCCAATTGCAACCACATTCACAGAAAAGACGGTGATGTAATGAAGGCAAGTGAAAAAATTAAAGAATTGAAAGCAAAGTCTGCTCAAGAGCTAAAAGCGCAAAAAATTGATTTGTTAAAAGAACAGTTTAATTTGCGTATGCAAAAGGGCGCTGGGCAGTTAACGAAAAATCATATATTCAAAAACATTCGTCGTGATATTGCTCGTATTAATACAATTTTGTCTGAAAAACAAAAAGTAGGTGCTTAGAAATGAGTGATAAAATTAGAACGTTACTTGGAAGAGTAACCAGCGACAAAATGGACAAAACTATCACGGTTGTAGTTGATCGTAAAGTTAAGCATCCATTATATGGTAAGTTTGTCACTAAGACGACTAAGTATCATGCGCATGATGAAGGTAATGAGTGTAAAGAAGGCGATACAGTAGAAATTACTGAAACAAGACCTTACTCAAAGACTAAAAAGTGGCGTTTGGTTTCAATCGTAGAGCGTGCAAAATAAGGAAATTTGCATTTTATGTGCAGATTTCTTTCGTTGTGAAAAGCGCGAAATGTGTGTTAAAGCAAAGTTAGAAACTGCTTAAATTGCATTTTTGATTTTTGTTGTTATAATAGTGCGTCTTTTTGACGCCACTACTTAGAAATTGACGTAAGTGAGGTATAAAATGATTCAGATGCAAACTGAACTTCAAGTTGCTGATAATAGTGGCGCTCGTCGGGTAGAATGTATCAAAGTGTTGGGTGGCTCCCATCGTAGATACGCAAGTATAGGTGATGTGATTAAAGTTTCTGTTAAAGAAGCTAACCCACGCGGTAAGGTGAAAAAGGGTAGTGTTTACAGTGCAGTAGTGGTTAGAACAGCTAAAGGTGTTCGTCGCCGTGATGGATCTGTTTTGCGCTTTGATGGTAATGCAGTTGTTCTTTTGAATAACCAAAACCAACCGATTGGCACACGTATATTTGGTCCTGTGACACGCGAGCTACGTAGTGAAAAGTTTATGAAAATTGTTTCACTTGCCCCAGAAGTGTTATAAGTTGGAGTATAACAGTAATGAATAGACTGAAGAAAGGCGATGATGTAATCATTATTGCTGGTAAAGACAAAGGTCGTAGAGGAACGATAGTTACTGTGCTTTCTGATGAAGATCGCGTAGTAGTGGAAGGTGTGAATCTAGTAAAACGTCATGTGAAGCCTAATCCAAATAGAGGGGTTGAGGGTGGCATCGTTGAGAAAGAAGCATCTATCCACGCATCTAATGTTGCTTTATATAACCCTGCTACAAAGAAAGCTGACCGTGTTGGTATTAAATTTGTGGAAGATGGTAAGAAAAAGGTTCGCTATTTCAAGTCAAATGGCGAATTAGTAGATCTATAGGTAGTAAAATATGGCAAGGCTAAAAGCTTTCTATCAAGAAAAAGTAGTTGCACAGCTTAAGAATGAGCTTGGTATTGCTAATGTGATGGAGATTCCACGCATTACCAAAATCACGCTAAATATGGGTGTTGGTGAAGCTGCAAAAGATAAAAAAGCGATCGAGAATGCAGTTAAGGATCTAGAAGCAATCGCAGGTCAAAAAGCAGTGATTACTAAAACTAGAAAATCGATTGCAGGCTTTAAGATTCGTGATGGTTGGCCAATTGGTTGCAAAGTGACTTTACGTGGTAACCGTATGTATGAATTTTTAGATCGTTTGATTACAATTGCAATCCCTCGTATCCGTGACTTTCGTGGTTTGAATCCTAAATCGTTTGATGGTCGTGGTAACTATAGCATGGGTATGCGTGAGCAAATTGCTTTTCCTGAAATCGAATATGATAAAGTTGATAGTATTCGTGGTTTAGATATCACTATTACAACAACTGCAAAAAATGACGAGCAAGGCAAAGCATTGTTAAACGCATTTAACTTCCCATTGAAATCTTAAGGAGTTACTAGACAATGGCAAAACTTGGAATGATCCAAAGAGAATTGAAAAGACAGAGGTTGGTTGAAAAGTATGCTCAAAAAAGAGTTGAGCTTAAAGCAATTATTTTAAGCTCAACTGCCTCTGATGATCAAAAATGGGATGCACAAATTAAATTGCAAAAACTTCCAGTTAACTCATCGCCTTCACGCCTTCAGACACGTTGTCGTATTACAGGCAGAGCACATGCTGTATACAAGAAATTTGGGCTATGTCGTAATAAATTGCGTGAACACGCAATGGTTGGTGATGTTCCTGGCTTGAAAAAAGCTAGTTGGTAATAGAAGGATTAATTTTTATGAGTATGCAAGATCCTATTGCAGATATGTTAACAAGAATTAGAAATGGTTTGTCTGCACATAAGACAACGGTTTCTATGCCTTTGTCTAATAAGAAGAAGGCTATTGCTGATCTTCTTGTAAGTGAAGGTTATATCGAAAATGTTAATGTGTCAGAAGAGAATAATGGCACACTAAATATTGAACTTAAGTATCATCAAGGTCAACCTGTGATTGAAATGCTAAAACGTATAAGTCGCCCTGGCCTTCGTATATACAAAACGGCTGCTGAACTTCCAAAAATATATGGTGGTTTCGGTGTGGCAGTGATTTCTACTTCTCGTGGCTTAATGAGCGATAGACAAGCACGCGCTCAAGGTGTTGGCGGTGAAGTGATTTGCTACGTAGCATAAAGCAGGAGATATTCGATGTCTAGAATTGGTAAAAAGCCTGTTGCTATTCCTAGTGGTGTAACGGTTGCAGTGGCAAGAGATAATTTTGTGACTGTAAAAGGTGCTAAAGGCGAGTTAGTTAAAAAAATTAATAATGCGGTAACAATTGAAGTTGCAGATAAGGTGGTTAACGTTAAAGCGAATGACGACTCTAAAAGTGCAAACATGCAATCAGGTACAGCGCGCGCCTTGATTAACAATATGATTGTTGGTGTGAGCCAAGGCTTCGAGAGGAAATTACAATTGGTTGGTGTGGGATACCGTGCTAAAGCCCAAGGTAATAGTGTCAACTTAACGCTTGGCTTTTCCCATCCGGTTGATCACGAATTACCTAAAGGTGTAACAGTTGAGACGCCTTCTCAAACTGAAATTGTTTTGAAGAGTGCAAATAAAGAGCTACTTGGTAAAGTTGCAGCAGACATTCGTTCATATCGTGAACCTGAGGTTTATAAAGGCAAAGGTGTTCGTTATGCGAATGAAAAAGTCATAACCAAAGAAGCTAAGAAAAAATAAGTGAGTAGAGAGCTATGGATAAAAAAAATGCTCGTTTACGTCGTGCGAAGCGTACGCGAATCAAACTAAAAGAACTAAATCAAGTTCGTCTATGTATACATAGGACTCCAAGACATATGTATGCACAAATTATTTCTGGTGATGGTTCACAGGTTTTGGTGCAGGCGTCAACACTTGAGGAAGCTGTGAAAAAAGATTGTGCTTATACTGGTAACGTTGCTTCTGCAACGGTTGTTGGTAAATTCATTGCACAGCGCGCTATTGAAAAAGGTATTGAGCAAATTGCTTTTGACCGTTCAGGTTTTAGATATCATGGGCGTGTTAAAGCATTGGCTGATTCAGCTAGAGAAAATGGTTTGAAATTTTAATTAAAGGCGACTGATAATGGCAGATAATATGCAAAAAACTGACGGCTTGATTGAAAAGTTAGTCAGTGTTAAAAGACATGCCAAAACAGTAAAAGGTGGTAGAATCATGAGCTTTGCTGCCTTAGTTGTTGTTGGTGATGGAAGTGGTCGAGTGGGTATTGGGCGTGGTAAGTCCCGTGAAGTACCGGTTGCTATTCAAAAAGCGATGGAAAATGCGCGTCGTAATATGGTAACAGTGAACTTAAATGGTGATACACTATGGTATCCAACAACTGCAAGTCATGGTGCTTCTAAAGTATTTATGCAGCCAGCTTCCCCTGGTACAGGTATCATTGCAGGAGGAGCTATGCGTGCAGTATTTGAAGTAGTGGGTGTTCATAACGTTTTAGCTAAAACCTATGGTTCAACCAACCCAATTAACGTTGTTCGTGCAACAATCAATGGTATGACTAAGCTTAAATCTCCAGAAGAGATTGCTGAAAAGCGTGGTTTGTCTATTGAAGAAATTCAAGGGTAAGGACTATGACTGATAACAAAACATTTAAAGTAACCCTTATTAAAAGCTTAATAGGTCGTCACGAAAAGCACAAGGCATGTGCAAACGGCTTGGGTTTACGTAAAGTTCACCAATCTGTAGAAGTGATTGATACACTTGCTAATCGTGGCATGGCGAATAAAATCTACTACATGGTGAAAATAGAGGGGTGATTTCAATGAGATTAAATACGATTTCTCCAGCTGAAGGTTCAAAATCTGCAGCTAAACGCCTTGGTCGTGGAATTGGCAGTGGTTTTGGTAAGACTGCTGGTCGTGGTCACAAAGGTCAAAAAGCACGCGCTGGTGGCTACCATAAAGTTGGTTTTGAAGGTGGTCAGATGCCACTTCAAAGACGATTGCCTAAGTTTGGTTTTACTTCACGTAAGGCAAAATACGTTGCTGAAATTAGGTTACATGAATTAAATGCAATTGAAGCAGATGTAATTAATTTGGATGCGTTAAAAGACGCAGGTATAGTTCGTAAGGATATGCTTGCAGCACGTATTATTGCAAGTGGTGAAATCAACAAGGCAGTAACCATTAATGGTCTACACTGTACTAAAGGTGCGAAGGCTGCTATTGAAACAGCTGGTGGAAAGGTAGAGTAATATTGCTATGGCAACAAAAAATCTTAAAAGAGGTGGTGGTCTTCGCGAATTAAGACAACGCCTTCTTTTTGTCTTATTAGGCATTATTGTCTTTAGACTAGGTGTCTATATCCCTATTCCGTACATTGATGCAGATCAGCTGGCTAAGCTTATGTCAGCACAATCAGCAGGTGGTAATGGCTTACTGAGTATGTTTAATATGTTCTCAGGTGGTGCGCTTGAAAAGTTGAGTATATTCGCGTTGGGTGTAATGCCCTATATTTCTGCATCGATTATCTTCCAAATGATGAGTGCTGTATCGCCAAAGTTGATGGAGCTTAAAAAGGAAGGCGAGTCGGGACAAAAGAAAATAACGCAATATACCAGATATGCAACTTTTGTTTTGGCGCTAATACAGTCATTTGGTATTGCAGTGTATACTTTTAATCAGCCTGGATTAGTGGATATTGATTCAAGATTTTTGTTCTATTTTGCTGCTATTGTCTCAATGACTACAGGTAGTATGTTCTTGATGTGGTTGGGTGAACAGATGACTGAGCGAGGAATTGGTAATGGTATTTCATTACTGATTTTCTCAGGGATCGTTGCCAATTTACCATTTGAGGTGAGTACAACAATTTCACAAGCAAACCAAGGAATGATTTCGTACCTGACTGTTTGGGTGTTGTTAATTATTTTGTTGGCTGTTGTTGCTTTTGTCGTGTTTGTGGAACGTGCGCAGCGTCGTATTACGGTAAATTATGCTAAACGTCAGCAAGGTCGTAAAATGATGGCGCCACAAACAAGTCATTTACCATTAAAACTAAATATGGCAGGTGTGATCCCACCAATTTTTGCTTCATCTATTTTGATGGTTCCTGGCATGCTTTCTAATTGGTTTGCTTCTTCACCATCATTGGGATGGTTAGCAGAAATAGGCGAAGCACTACAACCAGGTAGCTTGCTGTATACTTTAATTTTTGCAGCAGCGATTATATTTTTCTGCTTTTTTTATACAGCGCTTGTTTTTAATCCAAAAGAAACGGCAGATAACCTTAAAAGATCCGGTGCCTTTATTACTGGCGTGCGTCCAGGTGAGCAAACAGCAAAATACATTGATTCAGTGATGAGTAAATTGACTTTGATTGGTTCAATTTATATTACTGCAATTTGTTTGCTACCAATTTTCATTATGAATTTTTTTGGTCATGGGTTGTCATTTACATTTGGTGGAACTTCATTATTGATCGTGGTTGTGGTAATCATGGATTTTATGGCACAAGTTCAATCTCATATGATGTCAACGCAATATGATTCATTATTGAAAAAGGCAAATTTAAGTAATTACGGTAAATTATAGTTTTAACAAAAATGAGGTAATACAATGAAAGTCAGAGCTTCCGTAAAGAAGATGTGCAGAAACTGTAAAGTGATAAAGCGCAATCGTGTGGTTCGTGTGATTTGTACTGATCCAAGACATAAACAGCGTCAAGGTTAATAATTAAACATGGCGACTTGCTTTTTCAACTGAAAAAAGGTATCTTTGTCCGCCGTGAGAATTTTACTAACAATTTTAAGATATTAATAAAGTAAAACGGAGTATTGTGAATGGCTCGTATAGCTGGGATTAACGTTCCTGATCATAAACATGCTGATATTGCCTTAACAGCAATCTATGGTATTGGACGTCCGCGTGCACTTAAAATTTGTGCAGCATGCAACATTGAACCAAGCAAAAAAGTCAAAGACTTGACAGAAGAGCAGATCGAGTTATTGAGAACTGAGATTGCTAAGTTTACAGTAGAAGGTGATCTACGTCGTGAAGTATCAATGAACATTAAGCGTTTAATGGACTTAGGTACATATCGTGGTCGTAGACATCGTCGCAATCTGCCTGTAAGAGGTCAACGTACGAAGACAAATGCTCGTACACGCAAGGGACCAAGAAAGCCAATTAAGGCATAAGTACAATTATAACAAAACAAATAGGAATCGAACTTATGGCAAAAGCTGTAAAGCCTAAGAAAAAAGTCAAAAAGAGCGTGCCTGATGCAATTGCACACATTCATGCTTCTTTTAACAACACGATTATTACTATTACAGATCGTCAAGGTAATGCCTTATCTTGGGCAACTTCTGGCGGTAGTGGTTTTAGAGGTTCTCGTAAAAGTACACCTTTTGCAGCACAGGTTGCTGCTGAGCGTGCAGGTGAACTAGCGCTTGAATATGGTGTAAAAAATGTTGATGTATTGGTGAAGGGTCCGGGTCCTGGACGTGAATCTGCAGTACGTGCTTTAAACGCGAAAGGCTTTAAGGTAACAAGTATTACAGACGTAACACCATTACCACATAATGGTTGTCGTCCTCCGAAAAAACGTCGTGTGTAAGATTTAAGGTAAGTAAAATGGCTAGATACTTAGGACCTAAGTGTAAGCTTTCTCGTCGAGAAGGCACGGATCTTCAGCTAAAAAGCGGTGTGAGATCAATTGAAGAGAAATGCAAAATTAATACGCAACCTGGTCAGCATGGTGCAAAAAGAGCGCGTCTTTCTGATTATGGTTTGCAATTGCGTGAGAAACAAAAAGTGCGTCGTATTTATGGCATACTTGAGAACCAATTTAAAAAATATTATACAGAAGCAGCAAGGCGTAAAGGTAATACAGGTGCTAACTTGTTAGAGCTTTTAGAAGGTCGTTTGGATAACGTTGTTTATAGAATGGGCTTTGGATCAACGCGTGCAGAGGCACGTCAGTTGGTGACTCACAAAGGTGTTTTAGTAAATGGTAAGACTTGTAACATTCCTTCTTTTAATTTAAGCGCAGGTGATACGATTGCTGTGCGTGAAAAATCTAAGAAGCAACTGCGCATTCAAAGTGCGTTAGAGTTATCTAAGCAACGTGGATCTGTTTCTTGGATTGAAGTAAATGAAGCCAAGCTTGAAGGTGTATTTAAATCTAAACCTGAACGTGCTGAATTACCTGCAGACATCAACGAGCAACTTATCGTCGAGCTATATTCTAAATAATAGATAAACGGAGAGCAGTTAATGCATACTTGTCCAACTGAAGTTTACAAACCACAAATTAGCAGTATTACTGAAGTTAAGCGCAACTGCTTTAGCATTGTGCTTGAACCATTTGCTGTTGGTTTTGGTCATGTAATGGGGAATGCTCTCAGAAGAATTTTACTATCTTCCATTCCAGGTGCTGCTATTACTGAAGTTCAAATTGAAAGGGCTTTACATGAGTACTGCACACTGGAAGGTGTTCAAGAAGACGTTGTTGAGATTCTACTTAATTTAAAAAAGCTTGCTGTTAGTTTGGAAAATGACGTTGAAGAAGCCTATTTAACTCTGGAGAAAAAAGGATCTGCAAAAGTTACTGCTGCAGATTTAGGAGCAAGCGGTAATGTGGATGTGGCTGATCCTGATTATGTGATTGCGCATTTAAACGAAGGTGGACATATCAATATGTTGGTCAAAGTAGCGCAAGGTCGTGGATTTGTACCTTCAACGGTATATAGTCAATCACCTGAAGAAGAACTTTTGGTTGGTCACATCCCATTAGACGCTTCTTTTAATCCAGTGTTAGATGTTTCTTTTACTGTTAAGGCTTTAGATAACAGTAGTGAAAAGCTCGAAATTTTTATGCGTACTAAAGGTACGATTAAGCCAGAGGTGGCAATCGAGACGGCGATGACTTATTTCTATGAGCAAATTGCTGTTTTTGTAGATTTAAAAGCACCTTTGGGTCGTAAGATGACTCAGGATACGCCTGAAATCGACCCTTTACTACTTAGACCGGTTGAAGATTTGGAGTTAACGGTTAGATCAGCTAATTGCTTAAAAGCACAAAATATCCGCTATTTGGGTGATTTAGTGCAATTCCCTGAATCTGACTTAATGCGTATCCCTAATTTAGGGCGTAAGTCTTTGAATGAAATTAAATCTGTGCTGGCAGAACGTGGCCTTTCTTTGGGTGTTAGAATTGACAACTGGCCGCCAGAACAATTGAGTAATAAGTAATATAATTTTAACTAGAAGGAAATTACTATGCGTCATCGTAAGAGTGGTCGTAAGTTTAATAGAACAAGCAGCCATCGCAAAGCGATGTTTAGAAACATGTCAGCGTCTCTATTAAAGCACGAGCTGATTAAAACTACGCTTCCTAAAGCAAAAGAGCTAAGGGGTTTTGTTGAGCCTTTAATTACTCTAGCTAAGCGTGAAGTTGAATTGCGCAAGAGCGATATTGACCTGGACAGCAATGAGTTTAAAGCACAAGTTGTTGCTTTAAGACGTCAAGCGTTTAGCTTTTTGCGTAACAAAGAGGCAGTCAAAAAGTTGTTTGAAGAAATCGCTCAGCGTTATGAAGCACGTCCAGGTGGTTATACACGTGTGCTTAAGTGTGGTTATCGTTTTGGTGATAAGGCGCCAATGGCATTTATTGAGCTTGTTGATCGTCCTCAATCAGAAATTGAAAATTTTGTAGAAGCATAATCAATATAAGCTTACTAAAATATTAAGCCCACTTAAGTGGGCTTTTTTATTTCTAATTCTCTTGACATTGACTAAGTTCAGTCTCAGGCTTATTCAAATTATTTAGGTGTAATCATGAAGATAACTGGATGAAGAGAATATTAATTGCTGGTGGTTCAGGTTTTATTGGTAGAAATTTAGTACATCATCTAAAAAAAGAGGGTTATTCTGTAATACTTTTAAGTCGTACACCAAGGTTGATTAATGGGTATGATCAAGTGATAACTTGGGACGAAATTATACCTGAACAAATAGCGACATTTGATGTTGTGATTAATTTGTGTGGTTACGGCATCAGTGAAAAAAGGTGGTCACCACAAATTAAAAATAAGATTGTTAATAGTCGAGTTGAGACGACAGAATACTTAATTAAACTGATTGGGGATAATGATATATGGCTTATTAATGCCAGTGCAATTGGCTTTTACCCTTTTTCTTTTAAGCTCCAAAATGAAGATAATATTGAGGTATTATCAAAGCATAATACAGGCTTCTGTCAATATATTGCAAAGCAATGGGAGGCAGTAGTTATAGGTTCAAGACTAAGACGCAAGACTATCTTGCGCTTTGGAATAGTCTTGGGGAAAGGTGGTATGCTTAATCAGTTATTATCTAGTGTTAAAATGGGCATGGGTGCAAGAATTGGTGATGGTCAGCAGTTGATGTCTTGGGTGCATATCAATGACTTATGCCGTGCGCTGCTATTTTTACTAACGATAGATGCTGTTAATACAACTTTTAATATCGTCGCACCTAATGCCTGTACACAAGCTAAATTTATGCGAATACTTTGCCAAAAAATGAATAAGCGTCAATGGTTTGTTATCCCAAAATTTATGGTCAAACTCATGTTTGGACAAATGGGAAATGAGTTGCTATTAGCTTCGCATTGTATCGAACCTAAACGGTTACAAAATTTAGAATTTAAGTTTATATATCCAACCATTGAATTAGCATTAGAAAGTATTGTAAAAGAGACCCAAACTTAAACTCGAGAATTGGTTCAAATTGACTTAATTAGTTATCCTGTAAAATTTGCATTATTAATTGATACAGGAGAAAGAGAAGTAAGTAGGTGATATGTGAAAACAGTAACGTCACAATATAGAGAATATGATAAACACGCAGTCTTATTAGTTAATCTAGGCACTCCAGACTCGTACACAGTAAAAGACGTAAAACAGTATTTAAAACAATTCTTATCGGATAGACGAGTTATTGAATTAACCCCTTTAATTTGGCAATTGATTTTAAGATTATTAGTTCTGCCATTTCGTTCTCCTAAAACTGCAAAGCTTTATCAAAAAGTTTGGTTGAAAGAAAAAAACCTTTCACCGCTTATGTATTACACTCAAATGCAAACTAAGAGGCTAGCACAAGCAATAGATAACGATGTCATCGTTGACTTCGCCATGCGTTATGGTGAGCCTTCAATAGAAGCAAAAATCCATAGCTTACAAGCACAAGGCGTAACAACAATTAAAGTATTTCCTTTATACCCACAGTATTCTGCTACAACGACAGCTTCTGTTTATGACGAAGTGTTTCGTGTGCTCAAAAAAATGCGTAATCAGCCTAACATTATTGGAGTTAAACCATATTACGCTCATCCACAGTATATTGAGGCATTAAAAAAGAGTGTTTTAACCTATATACCTAAGCTTAATTTTGCCCCAGATATTATTTTATTCTCTTTTCATGGCATACCTAAACAATGCGTGGATAAGGGTGACCCCTACTATTGGCAGTGTCAAGAAACTTATCGTTTAGTTAAAAATGCGCTTTCTAATCTTAATATTGAGCTTAGGATGTCTTTTCAGTCGCGTTTTGGACCTAAAAAATGGTTAAGCCCTTATACAACAGATGTTTTAAAGATCCTTCCAACTGAAAATAAAAATAAAATTTTACTTGTTACTCCAGGGTTTGCGGCAGATTGTTTAGAAACATTAGAGGAGCTTAATGAAACCGAGCGTAAAACTTTTCTTCAGGCAGGGGGTACGCATTATGCAGTTATGCCATGCTTAAATGATAGTGATGAACATATGGAGTTGTTAAAAACCTTGGCAAAATAACAAAACTTTTATAGAATTGACCAGCTTTAAAACCTTGGAGAATGCTATGGCTCGTGTAACAGTAGAAGATTGTTTAGAAAAAATAGATAGCCGTTTTGAGTTGATTGTATTAGCAGCAAAAAGGGCACGTAATTTAATGTTAAGTGGTCAAGAACCGCGTGTCGAATGGGACAATGATAAAGCAACAGTTGTTGCTTTACGTGAAATTGCTGGTGGCAAGATATCTAAGTCAGAATTACGAGCACAGCAAGAATATTAGAAAGTTCAAAAATAATAATTTTAGTGATTGACTTTGTTTTTTTTGGCTCTATAATTTGGTTTCGTTCTCGGGTGCTTAGCTCAGCTGGGAGAGCATCGCCCTTACAAGGCGAGGGTCGGGGGTTCGAACCCCTCAGCACCCACCAGAGATTTTAAAAGGCTTCTAAGTGGAAGCCTTTTTTGTTTGCGTTATAAAGTGTATTTGCTTGTGTTTTGGGCACTTGTTTGTAACAATAACGCGACTCTTTGCTATTGTTTTATATTTAATAAAGCACTAGCTTATCGAGAGTAAGTACGATAAACCGAAAGGAGTAAAAATATGAAACATTATGAAATTGTGTTTATGGTTCATCCTGATCAAAGCGATCAGTTACAACAGATGTTGCAAAAATATCGTGAAATCATTGAGTCAACTGGCGGTAAGATTCATCGTCTAGAAGATTGGGGGCGTCGTCAACTTGCTTATCCAATTGCAAAACTTCATAAAGCACATTACATCTTGATGAATATTGAATGTAATACTGAAGCATTGAATGAGCTAAATGATTCATTTAGATATAATGATGCAATTCTTCGTCGTTTAGTTTTGAGTACTAAAGGTTCAATAATTGAACCCTCAGTGATGATGGCTAAAGATGAGAAAAAAGAAGTTAAAGAAACAGTTGATACTGAGTAAGGAGAGAACTATGCGTGTAAATCGTCGTCGTAAAGTGTGTCGTTTTAGTGTTGAAGGCGTAAAAGAAATCGATTACAAAGATTTAAACACTTTAAAAGGATATATTACGGAAACCGGTAAAATCGTTCCAAGTCGTATTACAGGTACTTCAACTAAGTATCAGCGCCAACTTGCTACTGCAATTAAAAGAGCAAGATTCTTGGCGTTAATTCCATACTGTGATCGTCACTTTAATTAATACCAGCTAAGAGGTCTTTCACAATGCAAGTTATTTTAAAGGAAAAAGTAGAAAACCTAGGTGCTTTGGGTGATGTGGTAAATGTTAAGCCTGGCTATGCGCGTAACTATTTAGTACCTTATGGTAAAGCGGTTCAAGCAACTGAGCAAAACATTGCTACATTTGAGAAGCAAAAAGCAGAATTGCAACAAGCAGAAGCTGTCCGTTTGGCAGATGCTAAAGCAAAAGCAGAAAAAATTATAGGTCAAGTGTTCACAATTGTTGCTCCTGCCGGAGATGGTGGTAAGCTATTTGGTTCGGTGGGTACGAAAGAAGTAGCTGAAGTGATCGCCAAAACCGTTGGTGTTGAAGTTGAGAAACGCCATGTGCGCATGCCAGAAGGTATTATTCGTTCGTTGGGTGAGTATAGTTTATTGGTTCATTTGCATACAGATGTAGATGCGGATATTCAGTTAATTATTAAAGCTGAATAAAAAAGATATATAAAACGCTTTTATTATTTAAGCCGCAATTTTGCGGCTTTTTTGTAGTTATTTATTCTTCTTTTCAGTCAAAATGGCAAAAATTTTATCTGTGATGATGTCTGCTGGTTGTTTGCCATCAATTTTTACGTAAGTAGTTTTTTTAGTGTTTATGTCATCAGGCTTAAAATTTTGATAATATGCAACCAATGGTGCAGTTTGTGCATGATAAACGTTTAAGCGTTTTTTCACTGTCTCTGCTTTATCATCTTCGCGTTGAATCAAGCATTCACCTGTCACGTCATCTTTGCCTTTAGTTTTTGGTGGATTGTTCTCAATGTGATAAGTGCGTCCAGATGGTTCATGAATTCTACGTCCTGAGATCCGTTTGATAATCAATTCGTCATCCAAACTGATTTCAATGATGTAATCGATGTTGATGCCAAGTTTTTTAAACGCTTCTGCTTGACCAATTGTGCGTGGAACACCATCAAGCATGAAACCATTTTTACAGTCGTTTTGAATTAGTCGCTCTTTAACAATTTGCATGATAAAATCATCCGAGACTAGCTCGCCTATATCTAGAATTTTCTTAAGTTTTACACCTATGTCAGAGCCAGATTTAATTGCAGCTCTTAACATGTCTCCAGTTGAAATTTGTGGAATGTGAAACTGGGCTTCTATGCGTTTTGCTTGCGTGCCTTTTCCCGCTCCTGGAGGTCCTAAAAGAATGATATTCATTTGTGTTCCTGATATTTTAAAATAAAGTAGTTTTATGATAAAAAAAATTAGGCATAATGCCTATTAAAGTCTGAGATTTTTTTGTCACATTGCTTATTTGGTTCCTAGCCTAGGTCGTAACCATTTGAAGATATTATGGAGTTGAAAATTCAAAAATTTTCCAACTTCGCGATGTAAATCACTTGATATAGCCATCAATTCAATTAAAGTTTCAATTTCCATATTCATCATAGCTTCACATCGTTAATTCATAATAAAGGGATTCTCACTTAATTAATAAAGAATTTTTGACAAAAACTATTGCAACAAAATTCAATAATTGATATGATTGATCGGAGTCATTATTAAGGTCACCCCCATACCTTAATGCTAAACACCCCTCCCTGCATGAAAAGGATTTACTCAACTAGCAAGGAAATG
>NZ_JAMBMW010000033.1:0-9517 GCF_024208055.1 Candidatus Nebulibacter yamunensis | reverse complement strand
TGGTAATGAAGATATGATAGGAAAATATGTTAAGAATCAGGGCTGTCAATATCAGCAAATCCACAAAGATATGCAGTTGAAGTTATTCTAGTCCGATACCCCGTAGCTTGCTGCGGGGTTATTCATTTTGGTTTCGCCCTTGATGCACGTTCTTTCAGAAAAGCTAAAATATTTGGAGAGGCTTTGAGGTCATTTTCTGTATAGCCATTTTTTCTGTTGTACCCATAATCAATATCAGGGAGGATACACCCCATAAGTATATCATTGGAGAGAGTCTTTATATCTGCGTTATCAGCTCTTAAATCACTTATATCTTCTACTATTTTTGAGCCAAATAGTAAGCTTGTCCTTTTATAAGGAAATACAGCAGAATAGCTATCTTCAAATTTCTCACCAATCCAATTTCCAATAGTTGATGTAAAAGATGCCATAGCAGCAAGTCCAAGTGGTATTTTCTCGACATATCTGGATGCATCCACAGATCCATATGCACTAGGAAGCTTATCTATTATGTGAACCTTTGCAATTGGGGCAGTTATAATCCCTGTGATTAAAGTGACTTTTGCAAAATAAAGAATTATAGATTTGAGTGTAAACTCAAACACAGATCTCACAATCAGTATTAAAAGACCCACAAGTACAGCTAGTTTTAAAAGAGCTATAAAACCAGAGCCTCCCCATATTAAGCGTATAGCGTTAAATGCATGCTCTAAAAAAGCTCCTGTACCTATTGTGTAAATATCAAAATCCATTTGCTCCCACCCTTTTTAAACCAACATTATTGAGATATCTTTGCTGAGACTCAGATCTTTGAGCTAGTAAAACATGTAAGTTATGCATGTTATGATCTTGCATTTTATACTTGCCTAGCATTTCCCTAGCTAAGATTAGATTTTTTCTATAAGTATTGAGCTCATCTGCAGCAAGAATTGTATAATTATTAGATGCTTTTATAGAATCATTAATAAGCTCTGTTAGATAATGATAAAGTATATTCCAAGAAGTGATTTGTATTAATATTCCAGCTTCGGCATCTGGTTTACCATTAGTTTTTCTGTATAGCACATCATACATCATATAAACTGGTATGCCAGCTTGTGATAAAAAGCTCTGAGATGAAGGTTTTAACTCTTCATCCTCATCAAGAGCTATTTTAAAGTTTGCAAAGTGATCTGAAACAGTTTCTTCAAAACCCCTACGCTGTTGAAGACTTAAAAGTTTAAATCCTTCATCTTTAACGTGCAGGCATTTATCACTATCTTTGCAAGTTAGGAGACTCATTTGCTCGCTACCCTTTAAAAGCCCTTGAAAAACAGTAGGGTCTGTAATCTTGGGCATTATATGCTCAACGGCAGGATGGCCGTCAGGGTCATTCTCATTTTCAAGTATGATAATTGTGCCACTTATGCTCATCATCAGTCTTTTTGTTTCAATATCTACATCTTGAAGCTTTTTAAGAGATTCCCAGGCTAAATTGATATTCACTAACCTCTTTTCTGGGTGCTTCTCACCTATCTCTTTGCTTAAAGCCCCAGAGTCTTTTGGATAGCTTCTATATGCGCCCGCAATATCAGTTTTATCTCCCTTAGATAATTCATAATCCGTAACTTGCTTTTTCCTTAATGTGTTGTACTGCGTATATTTATCTTTTATAAAATTCACCGCCATTTCCGCAGCAAGGCATTCATCAGACAAAAAGCCACCTACTTCCTGTAGTTTACTATAAACCTCTTGGAGAGTTTCACTAATCACTGGAGATATAGAAGAAAGACCCAGATAAACAAATATCATACCTGCTGTTTGAGCTATGCTTTGGAGTTTTTCTTTAAGCTCATCTCCAGATATAAAAGAGATCCCTCCAAAATTTAAAACAGAGTTCTTAACGCAAGGATGGTTTATATCTATTGTTGGGAAGGTAACATTTATAAGATTTCTGTTATGCTTTTTATTTGCAATATAAATACTTCCAAGAGTGACATTTCCTGATTGTTGAGAAGCATAAATATTAGATCCAGTAGAAACGCTCTGTCCCCCAAGAGAATTCCAAAGAGAAGATATACTGTCTAGTATACTTTCCGCTCCATTCACATTTGAAGATATTAATAAAAAGAGTAAT
Source organism: Candidatus Nebulibacter yamunensis (assembly GCF_024208055.1). Taxonomy (NCBI): domain Bacteria; kingdom Pseudomonadati; phylum Pseudomonadota; class Gammaproteobacteria; order Thiotrichales; family Francisellaceae; genus Candidatus Nebulibacter; species Candidatus Nebulibacter yamunensis. The sequence goes on along the minus strand of NZ_JAMBMW010000033.1, from coordinate 7,401 downwards.
AGGGCCCTTATTATCATAGTCCTCTTTCTTTTATGATGGAAAGAGCCCTATCCTCAATTTCTTCTGTAGATGTAAGCCCTTTGCTTAAAAATATCTTTTCCTTGGCAGTTTTATCTAACAGTATTAGAGTAGGAAATGCCTGTATTGCACTGTCTTTTGTTATTGAAGGCTCGGAGATATTCTCATCGAACCCTTTTAAAAAATCACCTGTCACACTAATTCCGAGGTTAGCAAAACCCCACTTCTCCTTTATCTTTAAAACATTAGGAAGCTGCATAATACAGTGGCTACACAAAGTGCTATATACCATAACAAGAGCATATCTCTTACTACCTTCTTTCAAGTAGTGAACTTTAGTAGCATCTTTAATTGCTTGATCGGTATTTGCTTTATAATTGCTCTGGACGGCTGAATATTTAGGAGAGCTATTTACAATTCTTTGTGCTTTATGTGCAAATAAAACCGCTTTTTGAGAGATAAGAGAGTTAATCTCCAGAAATTTCTCTATATCTTCTTCTTTTGCATCAATAACTGCTTTCGCTCTATAAAATTCCCATAGCTGATTTAAGATTTGAGCTTTTTGTAAAGCTGGTATGTTTGACTCCATTATATCATCAATGCTTTCTTTTTCCTCAGCTTGGCAGTACCAATTGCTTCCTAATCCTCTTTCAGCACAAAACTTCTTCGTAAACTTGAAGCCCGCAGAATACGCAGAAAAAGGAAGTAAAAAGAGCCAAACAACTATATTGAAGGTTTTCTTTTTCATGTGCTAAACCTTTATTGCAATGCCTTTTTATCATATTTGAATCTAAAATTGTAGTGCTTTTATAGAATATCATATAAGCAGCATTAAACTTGCAGATCGCCTCAGTGCGAGTAGAGAAAAACTCTCCATAATTTTGTCTAAAGTATAGCTATAAAACCGATTTTGTACCTAATGACTGTATATCACCGCATACATCTACTATATAACCGTTTTCATCTACCTCAACATCAATACAATAAATTGACCCAAGCCCTAAAGACAATATATCTGAATAATATTCAGTATATAGTATATATTGAGTGTTTGGATGATGCCCACCAGAAGATACCTCTCTCTTTGTTGGATACCAAATCTGTACACGATGTAGCACTGAGCCGTATAAGATATGAGATGCATCTGATATTCTTGAGCCTATAGGTATTAATTTTGCAACCTCTTTCCTAAAACTCGTTTCACTGAAAAATCTCTCGTACTTTATAGGCCTGGTATCAAAAACCGTATTCCAAACGTTAGAGAACAATACAAGCCATAGCCACGCTTTGAAGTAATGCTTAATTATTTTAATCATGGTAAGTCATCTCTGCACATCTCTTCTCCTAAAGTAGAGAAAAAGCCATCACAAAATCCAACATAAAAGCTACCCTCTATTCCTGGAAGATGAAGCTCTTCTGGTATAGAAAGAGGCAACCCCATGTATTGATACGCTAATCTTTGTACAGTGTTGCTATTTGCGCCACAGCACTTTTTCTCAATCCCTAACTGAATGAAATTATTGTGATAAAAACAGAAATCATAATCAAATCTATGCCCATTATTTCCAGTTTCTATAAACTGAACAGCTTCATGTGCTTTTGCGATATATGTATCTATTTCCTTATTGTCTTGAAATTCTAATTTTTGTATCTGTATCCTGCTTTGCTTCTCTAGATAGTCATCTTTAAGGTAAAGCTTCTTGTGATAATTTATTGCATTATACTCAACCAGCGTTGCACTAAGATCTCCTATCAGCATATTCAATACCATGTTACCTTCAAAAGTAGGAAATCCACTTAAAATCAATTTATCTCCATTTTCACATGTGAAGATAGTGTATGAGTGATAAAAGATTGGGATAAAATTTATAGGCCGTGCAAAAAATTCTATGGTGGTTTTAGAATCCACATGCTTATTTTTGTTGTAGTCTTTCTGACTATTAGGCTCTTTACCATCCAATATATCCAGAGCCATTTTGGTGGAATCAGCTAAATTATCAAATAGATTTCCCATTCTATATTCCATTTTTTGCTATGCGACCTAACTCTTTCAGTCGCTGAACATTATCTTTGGTATCATCTAATTTTATTTGATCCATATATTGAAACACCTTGCTAATGGCGTCCATTTCTTTATCTAACTTCTTTGATCTATCTTGTGATATAGTGCCACAATTATCCATATGTACTGGCAAATTAACGTTCTATTATATCTCTATTTTATCATTTTGACATTACAAATTTTATTGATAACGGCGCATGTTATATAGCCTAGGCTACTAAAAATATATGCAATCCTTCTTCCTTTCGTGCACTTGCACATCTATTCCAAATTCATCTTTTAGAAAGCTAATATCAAGATGCCATTCATACATGCTCCTCTCTTCCCATTTTCTAAATTGCTCCTCAATATAACTGATAGCTTTCTCTTGGCTCCAATTATTCACACTGCAAAGATGAGCTCTTGCCATTTCTGCTCTACCCCTAATGCTTGCATAGCCTATGTGCTTCACTTCATGGCAAGATGGGCATAAAGCGATAAGCCCCTTTAAGGTTTGTAGCTTTTTATCATCATCGTAATCCCAAATTTCATGACATTCAACAGGCCATTTAGAGCCATAGCCATTGCATATCTCACACCTTCTTCCAGCTCTTCTATATACGGCTCTTTTTATTCTACTCCATTCATGCTCAGTAACTATTGATCTAACATTCGAGAACCACGCGGTAGATGGAACAAGCTCTATGCTAAGAAATTTCTTTTCCTTTGTTGTGAAAAGCTTTTCTACCTCTGTAAGATCCAGAACCTCTATTGCCCTTGTCACTGAGACATACCATAAATTTAGTTCATCAGGGCTACATTTTGCAGGCTCTCTAAAATCTCCCGCTATTTTTACACGAGGCCATTCAAGGCCTTTGGCCTTATGTGCAGTGCTTAAAATAATATCAGCATTATTCTCTTCGTGGATGACTACAGATAAAATATTATTTATAGCAGAGATGGTATTTTCTTCATATTCTTCAATAAAGTTGACAATACCTCTTATCTCAGGATCTCCAGTCAGCTCTGCTTCTTCTAATAAATTTTCCCAACTTTGATATAGTAAAACTTTTGGAGATTTGACTTTTTCTATCTTGCCCTTCCACAAATAATAACCAGATTCAAAATCTTTTAAAGTGCCTTTTAAACCACCTATACACGCAACTTTCCTTCCAAGATTATAGCATTCTATACATTTCTTTAGTATAGAGAAGTTTGTCCTGCAAATAATTGTATGCTGAGTTCCTTCATCTATTTTTTCCACTTTGCTATCTATCGATAAATTGGGCTTTATCTCCTGTTTCTCTCCCAGCATAGAAAGTATCTTATTGCCTTCATCTGCAATTTTTTGACCAAATCTAAATGATTGAGTGAGATATAATTTATCCCCATCTATTTCATTCATTGCATTAACAGAGCCTCTCCATTTATATATTTGCTGATATTGATCTCCAACGTAAATGCGCCTTGCTTCCTGGTTATTTAATATATCAAGCACAGCTGGATTGGCATCTTGTGATTCATCTATCAGTATAAAATCTATATTCTTTATCCTTCTTTTGCTCAGCTGATATAATTTGAGGTATGCATCATGTGTTATACCAACTCTACTATCTTGATCTATCATTGCCTCCCATAGTTCTATTGCAATGTGAGTGCAGTAATTTGCATAATACTCTAAAAATGTTTTTGGAGTATTGAAGTTTTTCTTATCGTATTCAAGCTCTACCTTTTTTCTATACCTATTATATAAAAGCTCAAGAAAGTAATTGGAAAAATGCTCGTACGTTACTTCTTGATCAGCACTATAGCAGAAATTATTCACTATCCTCATAGCGCAAGCTGCAATATTGATGTTGCTCGCAGAAACCAGAACATTATTCTCCTGCATACTCATATTCTCTATATCTAGGTGCCGCACTACTTTTCGAGCCGTGAGTTTATTTGTGATCTTTTTTCTATATTGCGCTGCATAATACTCATATGCTAATCCATGAGTTGTTTTGCAAGTAATATTAGATGGAAATCTGCTTTTTGCATCTTGTAGAATTGCTCTGTTATAAGCAAGATAAAGGCCTTTTTTATTTGGAAGTGCATTTGCTATCATTTGTAGAGTTGTAGTTTTCCCGCTTCCTGCAAAAGCTGTGATTAAAAGTATATTATCGCTGCCTTTTGCAGCATTTATTATTTGGGTTTGTTCTTTTGTCGGGGATGTCATTGGCTATTTTTATTTCTTGCAGCAACTCCCAAGCTGGCCTAAAAAGGATGTCAATAGCTGTATAAAGGCAGCCTATGTCTATATGGATGATCTTTCTAATTCTTTGTGCCATAAAATTTATTGAGCTTCTGTTTTATAAAATCTTCCGTGGCTTTTTGATCATCTTGAATACTTTGCCCTCTTTTTAAAAGAAAGTCTTTTGAATTATTTTTCATGTCTAAAATCTTAGCACGCATTTCTTGAGGAATAATATTTTTATCAATAGCAGATTTTGCATCAGCTTTAAAATCTTTGATAATTTCAGACCAGTCTATCTTGCCAAAGTCTATTGATTGTATCTCTTGTAATGTAAGGCCTCTACAATCAGGATTCTCTGGCGTTCCAAAGCTTATGCCAAGTTGTTTTCTACCTTGCTCTTGCACAATACGCATTAGCTTTGTTTTAAAGCAGCAATAACTGGTATTGGAGACCAGACCTAAAAGCTCATTGTATCTTCCTACTTTGGTGCAAAGACCTTGCCCTTTTTTCATTTTTAATGTCATATCTTTTGCATCACAAAATGCACCAGATAATACTCCTTCAATCTCGCAACAATCAATTCTCCCAGCAGGGCCTCCACCTCCTGCTTTAGCTGCTTGCTCTGCTATGAACCTAGCTTTCTCTGCTTCGCTCAGCAGCGCAAAGTTACCACTACTTCCAAGTACTGAAAATACTCCTTGCGAGAGTGCTGACCATGAACCATATATAGATGCTGCTGATGCTAGATATGTGATATATTCACCCCTTATCATCTTACATTTAGCTGACTCTCCTTTAAAAAAACTACAGTTTGTCATGGTATCTGGCGTACACTTTTCATTTGGCAGGCACTCGCACCCCTCTCTGTTCTCTTTATTCATTTGAGATAAAGTAGCTAAGGTACCTATATTCTCTCCAAAGTTATTTGGTCTAAATCTCTCTTTCTCCTCACAAATTCCCCCTAAGCAAAATTTACCAGCAATACAATCCACTTTATCTATCTCCTTTTCCTCACATTCGTATGTAAGCTCCCAATGCTCGCAATCATCACTTTTATATAAACATTCCTTTGATTTTTCTTTGCATTTAGCTCTTAAATCCTTGCACTCATCGATTAATGTATTCTTTTTGCAATAATATTTTCTCTCCCATTTCCAGCAATCCTTGTAAACATCCTTTCCATTGATATTTCGTATCTCTGCCCCTTCAACGCATACCTCTTTATCCACCATACAGTCTTTTAAAAAACTCTTACTACACTTTGATAAATCCTTATCATCTCTTTGCACTAAATACTCTGTATCTACATGCTTAACCTCTTCTGTTTGTTTTGTTTTATCACCACAGCGAAACTTCTTTTCAAAATGCTCACATATCTTGCTTATGTTAGCACTTTTTAAGCATAGAGCCGTAATTTCACTGCAACCTCTATTGTCCTCAAATATCTTGCAATAATTCTTCTCTTTACCTGCGCATCTTAATCTCTCTTCGTATTTCCAACAGCGAGTAACTGGATAATCATCTATTATTTTCTCTCTATAATCTATGCATTTCTTTTCCTTAATAACAAGACATTCATCCTCTTCAAAGCTCATTGCTGAGCTGCTAAATATAAGAACTAGTATCAATCCAAGTAATCGCATTGTACTACCGATGTATCCTTCCACTTGCTACAACAATACTGTCCAGTCTCAAAAAAGACATTAAACTGACCGCGCATTGCATATACTAAGACCATTGTTACTTCATTTACTCCCTGCTTTAAAAAGGGTTTTAAGTCTTTATCTATGACCTCATAATGATCAATTCCATGACCAGGAAACAGTCTCCAACATGCCTTACTACCCCCACCTCCTCCATCTACTATAAGACTTGTACTACCTGGTCTTGAATGAAAAACATCATCTTGAAAAAAGCCCAAAAATCCACCTTCTTTAGTATAATATCCAGAGCTATCTTTTTTCTCTGTTATCTCAAGCTTACTGCCTCCCAAGGTATTATAAACCATATGACCATTGAGATATATCATGGCATGATCATCATATGAGATTTTATGAAGCACAAATTTCTTTATCTTATTCAATGCTCTTATCTTAAATTGCGCGCTCATTTCAACCTTGTTGCAGCAATTTCCCTCACAACTAAAATGCCAATGCCCAGTTTTACTACCAAGCCTTAAATATGGATAATGATAGGCCCACTCTATACCAGCATTAACAGAGCCCTCTACTATACCCCCTTTATCTTCTTTGCAGTCCATATCACTCTCACAGTGTCTTATGATGGTTTCTATACATACCTTTTCTTTAATTTCTCTTCTTTTGCTGCATTGATAAATATATCTCGGATCTATCTCCACTACCTGATCAATAGGGCAGCTATTATGCGCTATATCATAATACTGATCGCAAAATTTTAAAGTAGTGTACTTGTTTGTAACTTCATGTGGTTTGCAGTCCTTATATTCGCCTTTTATGTAATCAAAATTCTGACCCGCTTCTCTTGCTCTCTTTTTAACTTTATCTAAAAAGCCCTTATTATCTATGATATTACCTTGCTCATCTTTAATAAAACCTACTTCTTCTGATTTTGTTGTTCTCTCACTCCTTGATGAGCTGGAAAATATATTGCCAAGTGGACAGTCTTTCTCATCACAATTTGTAGAGTCCATCTTCATAGAGCCTTGGGCCTTTTTTATATCAAGGTCTTGCTTATCTAGATCTTTATAGTAGTACAGGTTTGAGGTGAGTTTATCTTTATCTTGAAACATCTCTTTAACATCTTTAGCGAATGTTTCTTCAGCTACTTTCTTTCCGAGTTCCTTTTTATCTTTTAAATCACTCTCATTCACCCCATATAGGTTATTTGCGAGCATAACAAGAAATATAATTATTTTCCAAGTCATTTCTTGTGAAATTCCTCTAAAACATATTGAATACTCAAATTACCAGTGATAATATCTGCATCATCCCCTTTAAGCATTAGACCTGCTGCGTAAGTATGAATTTTGTTAAAATATGTATAAAAGGTATGGAGACTTACTGATCAAAGAGGATCTCCATGTCCCTAAGATACACCAAGATACGCAGAAATCCCAAGACATTTC